>JANPIY010000110.1:0-2047 GCA_031425255.1 Planctomycetota bacterium | reverse complement strand
GCGAGATCGAGAGGGATTCGAGGGCCTTCGCGGCGACGCCCTCACCCTCGTGAATGAGCCCGAGCAGGATGTGCTCGGTGCCGATGTAGCTGTGGTTCAGCAGTCGCGCTTCCTCTTGAGCGAGGACAACGACCCTTCGGGCCCTATCGGTAAAGCGTTCGAACATGTGTGTCGCCTTTCGGTGAGCGGCGAATATATGGGATCAGTGTATCGGTCATCTTGGAACCTCCCTGTGGAGAGTGGTTTGTGTGGAGAGTGGTTTGTGTCAGACACAAACCACTCCACGGTGGGGGGTGCTCGTTCCATCGCATAGCCTGCTGATCGTGCCGAGCGCGCCTCCGATGTCACCTTTGCTCGCCATGCCTGGCATGGACGTCGATCGCAAGCGGATCGAGGTGGCAATGACCGCGGCCGTGGTCACCTCGGACGCACACCTCACCGAGCTGGCCAACCACCTCATCGTCGCTGGCGGAAAGCGGTTGCGGCCGGTACTCGCCGTGGTCACATCCCAGGTGGCGGGCGGCTCTGCCAGCGACGACGTGGTACGTGGCGGCGTTGCGTGCGAACTCGTCCAGACGGGCTCGCTCTGCCACGACGATGTGATGGACGAAGCCACGACGCGACGTGGTGTCGAAACCGTCAACGCCCGGTGGGGCAACCTCCAAGCGATCCTGGCGGGCGATTTCCTGCTCGCACGGGCGTCTGAGATCGCCGCGTCCCTCGGTACAGAAGTGGCCGGCCTGCTAGCTCGCACCATCGGATGGCTGTGCGAAGGGCAGATACAAGAACTTCGTTTCACCTACGACGTGGGTCGGCCCGAAGCCAGCTATCTCAAGTCGATCCACGGCAAGACGGCGTCGCTGTATGGCACCGCTGCCCGGGTCGGTGCCATCGTCGGCGGCCTCGACCGCGCCACCATCGAAACGCTCACCACGTACGGCAACGCCTACGGCATGGTGTTCCAGATCGTCGACGATCTGCTCGACATCACCTCCACCTCCGAGCGCCTGGGTAAGCCCGCTGGTCACGACATGGAAGAAGGCGTGTACACGCTGCCGGTGCTGCGAACCCTCTCCGCCGGAGGTGCCGCGGCTGACGAACTCGCCGATCTGTTGGGCAAGCCCCTCGATGGTGCAGAGCGCGACAAGGCGCTCGCCATCGTCCGATCGAACACGGGAATCGACGCTGCGGTCGAGGTGGCGGGCACCTACGTCGACGCCGCGTCGGCCGCACTCGACGGTCTGGCGAACAACGACGCAGTCGCTGCGCTGAGGGCGGCCCCCGCAGCACTGCTCGCCTCCGTCCTGTAAGGCGTGGAACGTCAGGAGTCGGGGGCTACGAGCGAGATGGCCCGGCCGGCGCGGTAGGCCAACTCGGCAGGTCCGAGACCGCCAGGACGCAACTGATTGCTGCCGAGCCGCAGATACGCCTCTGCTGCGGCGGCACTGCTCGCCACCGAGCGAGAGACACGGCGGTGCAATGCCGGGTTACCGAGGAAGCGCGTGGTGAGGCGACCCACTTTGAAGTAGCTGCCGTATCGGTCTTCGACCGCTTTGGGGTACCGCTGCAAGGCGGTCGCCGAGCCGGCTTGTAGCGCTTCGGCCACCACGTCGCCGGCGATCATGCCCGTCTCGATGGCGTACTCGATTCCAGCGCCCGTGAGCGGGTTCGCCACACCGGCGGCATCACCGACGACCAAGAACGTGGGTCCGGCCTGCGGGCCGACCGATCCGCCCATCGGTATGCGCCCCCCGACTTTGGCCGACGCGGACGCGTTGTCGAGGCGCCAGCGGCTGGCGTGGTCGGACACGAGTTGGTCGAGCAGATGGGGCAGGTTGATCACCTGGAACGACGGAGATGTCGACATGACCACCACTCCGATGTTGATGGTGCCGTCGCCGCGGGGGAACATGAAGCCGTAGCCGGTCACTGGTGTTCCGGCTCGGTCGCGCAAACCGAAGACGAGCTCGATCTCGCTGGCATCGTGGAGCCGGGATCGGACGTTGGTCTTCAGCGCAACAGCATGCGGCCATGAGGGGCGCCTGAA
>JANPIY010000109.1:0-17307 GCA_031425255.1 Planctomycetota bacterium | reverse complement strand
CCCGCTTCCCCACCCGGGTGAACCGCCCAGGCGAGGTGGCGCTGGAGGTGCAGGACCTGCTGGTGCCTGGGGCGAGCGAGGGAGTCTCCTTCAGTGCGCGCAAAGGCGAGATCCTCGGCTTCGCCGGGCTGGTCGGCTCCGGCCGTACCGAACTGATGCGCTGCCTGTTCGGCGTCGACCAGCCGCTGGCCGGCAGTCTGCGCTTCGCCGGCCAGACCTTCGTGCCGAGACGACCTGCCGACGCCATCGCGCGTGGCGTCTACCTGGTGCCCGAGGACCGCAAACAGCACGGCGTGGTGCTGCCGATGTCGATCGCGCAGAACGTCTCACTCCCGGATATCCACAACTACAAGCCGGCGTGGTGGCTGCAGCGCGAGCAGGAAAGCCGCGTCGCCAAGGAGCAGTTGCAGCAGCAGGCGATCAAGGCGCCCTCGGTGAGCACGAAGGTGGTCAATCTCTCGGGCGGCAACCAGCAGAAGGTGGTGCTCGGCAAGTGGCTCGCCATGCGTCCCCAGCTGCTGATCCTCGACGAGCCGACGCGCGGCATCGACATCGGCGCCAAAGCAGAGATCTACCGCAAGATCGCCGCCCTTGCCGACCAGGGCCTGACCATCCTGATGGTCAGCTCCGAAATGGAGGAGGTCATCGGCATGAGCGATCGGGTGGCGGTATTCAGCCAGCGGCGGCTCAGCGGCATCCTCGAGAAGGACGAGCTCAGCGAGCACCACATCATGCAGCTCATGACCGGCGTCGCGCACGCTGGAATTGTATGACACCACTCTTTGCCACGACCACGGCGACGACCACGACAGCGAAAGCGAGCGACCTCAACGATGCGTAAAGAACTCGGCATGTTCTGCGCCCTGGCGGCGATGTGCCTGATCATCGGCATTTCCAACACGGACTTCTTCAGCGGCACCAACCTGACCAACACCAGCCGGCAGGTGGCGATGCTTGGCATCTTCGCCATCGGCGTCGGCTTCGTCATCATCACCGGCGGCATCGACCTCTCGATCGGGTCGGTCATCGGTCTCACCGGGGTGGTCATCGCCAGCATCTCGGCCCCGGTCGCGGAGGGGGTGACCTCGGGCGCGGGGTATCCGATCTGGGTCGGCATCGTGGTGGCGCTGGGGGTGGCCTTGTCGATCGGCTTGGCCCAAGGCCTGCTCATCACCCGGCTCAACCTCCAGCCCTTTATCGTCACCCTCGGCGGCATGCTGCTGATCAAGGGCATCTCGCAGACCCTCACCGCCGGCGGCAATATCAGCTTCGGCAACCATGCCTTCCGCGCGCTGGGCGACGAGGGCTGGCGCCCGCTGGGCTTCCTCGGCGCCCCGACTGAGAAGGCCAAGGATTGGTGGGAAGCCGTTACCAACGCCCTGGTCTCGCTGGAGGTCCCCTGGCCGGTGCTGATCTTCCTCGCGGTGGCGGCGGTGGCGACCTACGTCCTGCACTTCTCGGTCTTCGGCCGTCATCTCTTCGCCATCGGCGGCAATCGCGATGCGGCGCTCTATTCCGGTGTGCCGGTCAGGCGCATCGAGTGCACCACCTACGTGATCTCAGCCGGACTCGCTGGCGTGGCGGGGATCGCCTACGCCGCCTACATCGGCCAGATGTCGCATTCGGTGGGCGAGGCCTACGAGCTCTACGCCATCACTGCGGCGGTGCTCGGCGGCTGCTCGCTGCGCGGTGGCGAAGGCACCATCCTCGGCATCTTTATCGGCGCGGCGATCATCCGCGTGATGGAGAACGGCATCAACATGTTCAAGATCGTCACCACCAACGCCGCCGGCCAGGAAGTCATCTGGCGCCTCAACGAGAACTGGAAGAACATCATCATCGGCACCGTCATCCTCGCCGCGGTGATCCTCGACCAGATGAGCCACGTGCTGAAGAACCGCAAACGGACGGTGGCGGCGGCAGTGAAGCCGGCGACCGGCGCGGCGCCGTCCAGGTAGCGCGTCCAGGTGGTGTCCGGCCACCTCGCCAGCTTCGCCTCATAAACACCATCCCGAGGCTCACCTGACCGCGGTCCGTCCCTGCGACTCGCTGTAAGCCAGCGGATAATACAGATAGAAGAGCGGTATCTTGGCGTGGTCCTTGAAATAGCCGAAGCCTTTAGCGCGGCGGAGGTCGTTGGGGACGACGGCATAGGCGCGCGGGCGATCGGACGATTGGATCCACCCCGACGGGTCGGGTGCATAGACGAATACCTGTCGCCAGCGCAGGACGCCATAGCTCGACGCATAAAGTGCCAACAGCCCGCAGCCGATGAGCACGTATGACGAGAGGCGGAGGGAGGGGAACGGACAAGCGACGACAGCGGGGTCTGCTGGTGACATGGATCTGCTTCCTCAAGCGCGGCGGTGTCGGGCGACCCTATGCCTGCACGCTGGTCGGCAATCCGTGCGAACGGCAGATCCATGAGGAAAAGCGGCACTCCGGAACCGCAGCCTTACCTCAATCCTCAATCCTCATTGCCGATCTGATCGCCTGGTCTGACCGTGGTCATCTCCGTCGAGATCCTGGTCGACCGCATCACGATCAGCCATGGTCGGGGCGACCCGTAACGTCAGCCCATGCGACGACAATGGAATGATGGGTTCGTTTCCCACACGATTTCCTTCCCAGCGACTGGAGCCGTCATGCCGACGCCACACGCCCATCCGGTGTCCCACCATGATCATCTGCGAGCAAGGATCATGGCGATGGTGGTCCTCACCACGCTGGTGGTGTGGTCGGGGGCCTCGGCGGAGGAATGGAAACCCGTGTCGGGCACCTTGATGACGCCGTGGGCGAAGGACGTGACCCAGGACAACGTCCTTCCGGACTACCCGCGCCCGCAGCTGGTGCGTCCGCAGTGGGTCAATCTTAACGGCCTGTGGGATTACGCCGTCACTGCCGATGCCGCGGAGCCGCAGGATCATGCGGGAAAGATCCTGGTTCCATTCCCCATCGAGTCCGCGCTCTCGGGAGTCGGGAGGCGACTCGAGCCATATCAGGTGCTCCGCTATCGTCGTGCCTTCCCCCGACCTGATCTGCAGCCTGGGGAACGTCTGCTGCTACATTTCGGCGCCATCGACTGGCATGCCGTCATCACCCTCAACGAGCGCCCGGTCGGCGAACATCGCGGTGGTTACGACCCGTTCACCTGCGATGTCACCGCTGCGCTGACTGCCGCCGGGGCGCAGGAATTGGTGGTGTCGGTCCGCGATCCTACCGACAGCAGCGATCAGGCCTGCGGCAAGCAGAGTCTCGTGCCATCCAATAGCTGCTATTACAGCCCGGTGAGTGGCATCTGGCAGACCGTGTGGCTCGAGCGGGTGCCTGAAGCGTACATCACCGCGGTGCAGGCTGACACCGCACCCGCATTGGATGCGGTGCTCGTCACCATCGCGACGCAGGGCGCCCGTCCTGATGCACGATGGACGGTACGGTCACGCGACGGCGCCACGCTGGTGAGTGAAGCCGAGGGGAGTGTCGCATCACCAATGAGGCTCCCGGTCGCCAAGCCACGGCTATGGACTCCTCAGGATCCCCACCTGTATGGCCTGGAAGTCTCGCTGACCACTGGTGACCGCGTCTCCAGTTATTGCGCGCTGCGGACCATCGCGGTCATGCGTGATGAGCACGGACACCAACGTCTGGCGCTTAACGACATCCCAGGTTTCCAGTTCGGCATGCTCGATCAGGGTTACTGGCCCGATGGCCTCTATACCGCTCCGACGGATGAGGCGCTGAGGGCGGACATCCAGGCGATGAAGAACATGGGATTCAACATGGTGCGCAAGCACATCAAGGTGGAGTCCGCACGCTGGTATCATTGGTGCGATCGTCTGGGATTGATGGTGTGGCAGGATCTTCCCAGTGCCAAAGGGTTGCGCGGAAGTGCGAGCGGACGGGCTCAATTCGCGCAGGAGGGCAAGGCGATCTTCGCCGCCCTCCGACCATTTCCGTGCATCGTCATGTGGGTCCTGTTCAATGAGGGCTGGGGCCAGGGCGGCTACGGACTACCCGAATCGAAGGCCTTGGGCGAATGGCTGCGTGAACACGACCGCAGCCGTCTGGTAAACACCGCGAGTGGTTGGACGGACGTCGGCGGCGATCACGTGCGCGACATGCATTTCTACCCGATCCCCGACATGCCCCCGACCGACGGGATACGCGCCAGCGTCGTCGGCGAATTCGGGGGACTTCCGCTGTACGTCCCGGGCCACACGTGGCGTCCGTCTAAAACCACGGCCAAACCCTTCACCAACACCGCTTTCAAAGACAGGTACCAAGCCTTGATGCCCGCGCTGCGAGTGGCGCAGGGCCAAGGTCTTGCCGCCGCGGTCTATACCCAGCTCACCGATGTCGAAAACGAGCTCAACGCATTGCTCAGCTATGATCGGGTGGTGAACAAATGCGGTGAGGAATGGCTGAGTGCCCAACACCGTCCGCTGTATGCGCCGCCCGCACCCGTGACGACGCTCGCCGGAGGCAGCGTGCCCTGGTCCTTCACCACGGTGGCGCCGCCAGGCGAATGGACGACCGCTGCCTTCAGCGACGTCGCATGGGACAAAAGCCGCTCGCCTTTCGGCGCGAACCACCGCGGTGCGCAGACGCTCACGCCGTGGTGGACTCCGGCCATGTGGTTGCGCCAGACGTTCAGCGTTCCGGCCCAGGCGGAAGCCTGCCAGATCATCCTCCGTCTCGTGCGCGGAGCCAAGGTGGTCGTCTTCCTCAATGGCATGCCGCTGCCGGTGGGAGCGGTCGATGGCATCGAAAACTTCCCTCTGATCGGCCATCCCGCTCTGCGACCCGGTGACAATGTCATCGCCGCTGAAGTCATTCGCGAGGAGGGACAGTCCCGGGCCTCATTCGATCTGCGGGTCATCGCCTACTAAGAGCTGGTTTCATAACCCATCCCTACTGCGCCCGGCCCTCGTCGGCTGCGGCCGCGTCAGACGAACCATTTGGTGGTCAACATGGCCTTTGGCCATGCCTCCGCTCCAAACGGCCCGTCTTCCTTGCCTCGCTCGACGATGGCTCGGGCTCGCTACGGGATGGGTTATGAAACCAGCTCTATGTTGGCCCAGCCGCCCCGTCAGGCCGTGGTCATCTCGGTCAAGGTCTTGGTCGCGATCCCGATCGGACGGTCGAGCGGGATGCCGGCGCAACCGAGGATGGTGCTGAGCAGGTCGCCCTGATTGCCGCTGCACGTCGGCAGGTAGCGACCGGTCTTCACGGCGCCACCGCCACGCCCGGCGAGGATGAAGGGCAGATTCGCGCGGGTGTGTTTATTGCCATCCTCAAGCCCCGAGCCCCACATCATGATGCAGTTGTCGAGCAGGGTGCCCTCGCCCTCGCGTAGGCTGGCCATCTTTTTGATCATGTAGGCGAACTGGCTGATGTTGAAGGCATTGATCTTGGCGACCTTGTCGAGCTTCACCGCCTCGTTGTTGTGATGGGTCTGGGAGTGGTGCTGATCGGTGAAGCCGAGCTCGGGATAGGAGACGCCGTTCGGCGTCGAGCCGATGTAGGTGCTGACGCGCGTGATGTCGGCCTGGAAGGCGAGGACGGTGAGGTCGCACATCACCTGCATGTACTCGCTGCGCTTGTCGCCTTCGGGGATGGCGACCTCGATCGGCGCCGAATCATTGGCGCCGCGTTTGGCGCCGGTGGCCACGCCGGCGGCCTCGCGCTGGCGCACCTCGATGGCGGCGATGCGCCGTTCCAGTGAACGCACGCCATCGAGGTATTCGTCGAGCTTGTGCTGATCGCCGCGACTCAGCCTGCCGCGCAGATCCTTCGCGCCCCCCAGCACCAGATCGAGCATGCTGCGGTCGAGCGCATCGGCCGCGACCGCTGCGCCGTCCTTGCCGGGCTCACGGGTCTGGAACAGGCGCTTGAACACGCTGCGCGGGTTGGTCTCGGCGGGAACCGGCCGGGTCGGGCCGCGGTAGCTGCAGTGCGAGTAGTAGGTCTCGTTCAGCCCTTCCTGGTTCTCCTTGTGGGTCTGCGGCATGGTCGCCAATTCCAGCGACGGCAGGGCGGTGAAGGCGCCGATGTAGTTGGCCGCGATCTGGTCGGCGGAGATCGCGATGTTGACGACATCGCGCTTGTCGGCGTTGGGCAGCGTGGCGGTGAGCCAGGTCGACAGCTCGAGCGCATGCGGTGCGCCGTTGAAGGGGGCGATGGGTACGCCGCTGATGCCCTTCATCACCAGGCACTGGTCGAGCAGCGGCGCCAACGGTGCGAGCAGCTGCGGCGGTGGTGCGCCCAGGTAGCTCGCCGCATCCGCTGGCCAGAATCGCTCCATGATGACGCCGTGCGGCATGAACATGAAGCCGAGCCGCACCGGCGGTTTGTAGGGGGTGCTCTTCGGCGTCTCGGCCCAGCCCATGGTCTCAAGCAACGGCAGCGCCAGCGCGGCGCCGATACCACGCAGGCAGGTGCGCCGATGTATCAGCCAGTCATTTCGCATGGGCAGCTCCCGCGGGGTCGTTGAGGCGACGATGGGTGAAAGGATAGCTCGTCACGATGGCGATCACCAGCGTCTGCATGCGGTAGCCGTCCTTGGCGACCGCCTCCGCGAGCTGATCGGCGATGATCTCGTCATACCCTTCAAGTTGGCGACAGAGCGCATACGCCAGCAAGCGTCCGGTCAGATTGCGGCAGAGATCGTCGGTGCGGCCGGCGATGATGCGCTTGAGCTCCTTGGGCGTGGTGAAGCGATGACCTCCTGGGAGTTCGCCACCGGCATCGATCGCGCCGCCGGAATCGTCGCGCTCGCGCCAACGCCCGATGGCGTCGAAGTTCTCCAGGCCGAAGCCGATGGGGTCGAGGACCTGGTGGCAACTGGCGCAGGTGGGATCGCTGCGATGCAGTTCGGTGCGCTGACGCAGGGTCATGGTGGCGACCTTCTGCTGGTCCTGCTTCTCCAGCGAGGGGATGTCGGCCGGCGCCGGCGGCACGTGCTCGCCCAGGACCTGCTCCAGCACCCACACGCCACGGTTGACCGGACTGGTGCGATCGGGGAAGGAAGTCATCGCCAGGATGCCCGGCATAGCCAGGATGCCGCCGCGGTTGGCGTCGCTGAGCAGGACCTTGCGCATCTGCGGACCGCTGACGCTGCGTTCCAGTCCATAGTGCGCCGCCAGCGTGCCGTTGATGAAGGTGTAGTCGCTGTCGATGAAGGCCGCCAGGCTGCGGTTCTCGCGCACGATGCTGTCGAAGAACAGCCGTGCTTCGTCGTACATCGCGGCGCGCAGGGCGCTGGTCATCTGCGGGAACTTCGCGGCATCGAAGGTCTTGTCGGCGAGCTTGTCGAGGCCCAACCACTGCGCGCCGAAACCATCGAACAGCGCGCGTGCGCGCGGGTCCGCCATCAGTCGCCGGGTCTGCTGGGTGAGGATCGCTGGTTCATGCAGGGTGCCGGCATCGGCCAACGCCGAGAGTTCCGCATCGGGCATGGTCGCCCACAGCAGGTAGGACAGCCGTGAGGCGAGCTGATGATCGCCGAGCGGAACGATAGGGCGCGCCAGGTCGTCGTCGCCAGCGGGAGTGATGAAGAGGAACTGCGGCGACACCAGCACCGCCTTGAGCATCAGACGCAGCCCATCGACGTAGGGCTTCCCATTCTCCGTCGCCAAGGCGAACACCCGTAGGAGGACATCCAGCTCCGGCTCGGAGGGCGGTCGCCGGTAGGCGAGACGGGCGAGCGCCGCGGCGACTCTGCGCGCGGCCACCCGCACGTCCGCCCCGGCGGCCGGCGCCGCGCCGAACAGCCGTTGCTGCACGGCAGTGGGGGGGGCGCCCGCTGGTGCGATGACGCGGTCGAGGACGTCGTTGGCCACGTTCAGGTACTGCTCCATCAGCAGCGGCGACACCGAATTGGTGTAGCCCGCGCCGAAGACCTCATCGGGCAGTTCCTTGCTGATGTGCGGATCGACGCCGAAGAGGTCGCGGAGGGTGTTGCCGTACTCCACCTTGCTCAAACGACGGATGACGAATTCGCCGGGATCCTTGGGGCTGAGATGCTTCATCCCGGCGACCCAGTCGATGAACATCTTCCGTTCGCGTTCGCTGGGCTGCTTCTCCTCCTTCTCCGGGGGCATGTCATGGGTCTTGAGGTTGGCCACCGCATGCTTCCACAGCGCCCGGAAAGCGGGTGAGCCCGGAGACTTCACCGCGTACTCGAAGGTCACTCCGCCCTTCTTCTTCTTCTCGCCATGGCAGCGCGTGCAGTAGGTGGCGATGAAGGGGGCGACCTCCTCCTGGTGGATCTTCATGGCGGCGGCGCGGGTCGCGGCGAGCTCGGCATCGGCATTGGCGGCACATCCCATGGCCAACGGACCAGCCAGGAGGCACACCAGCGCCAGGTGTCGGCAGCTCCACGAGGGGGTGATCATCGGCAACATGCTGGCTCCGCTTCGTCCCGATTGGATCCTGGTACAACTACCCGGTGCACATGCGAGTGTTGACCCGACCCCACACGCCCGGCATGCGGGCCCGACCACCATCATGGGTGGCATGGGTGGCGTCCCAGGGGCCAGCCGACCACGACGGCGGTCCCAGGACCAGCGCATGATCCGGATAGGTCATAGCGAGGGCGGTTGCAGGATCGGCGCGGAGAGCTGCCAGGTGAAGTGGAGGTTTGCGATGCTTGTCGATGTGTCCCGCCCAGTCCCGCCCACGCCACGCGAGGCCGCTATCGCGCGGATCTGTTCCCACCTGCGCGCCCATGCTGACGAGACCGTGACGCTCGCTGAGCTGGCGCGTCTGGTCGGACTGAGCCCCGCGCATCTCCAACGGAGGTTCACCGCGGCGATGGGATGTTCGCCGAAAGCCTGGCAACGCGCCTGTCGCGAGCGCTTGCTGCGCGAGCGTCTGCGGCGCGGTGAAAATATCGCCGGAGCGATCTATGGCGCCGGTTATGGTTCCGGCAGCCGGGTCTACGAGTCCGCCGGCAGCCGTCTGGGTATGACGCCTGGGCAATATGCGCGTGGAGGCCAGGGTGTGCAGATCTCCCTGGCCATCACCGATTCACCCTTCGGACGCGTCCTCATCGCCGCCACCGATCTCGGCATCTGTGCGGTGCGTATCGGTGCCGACGACGACCTGCTGCGTCACGAGCTCCGGGAGGAGTTTCCCCAGGCGGTCATTGCGGACATGCCGCGCCATGCCACCGCCGCCCTGCGCCGGTGGATCGATAGCGTGCAGGCGGTGCTCCTGGGGCGTGGAGTGGCGGAGGGGCCGCCCTTGGCACCGCACGGCAGCGATTTCCAGCTCCGGGTCTGGGAGCTGCTGCGCCGCATCCCGAGCGGACAGACCCGCACCTATGCCGATCTGGCGCGCGAGCTCGGCCAGCCGACGGCGGCGCGCGCGGTGGCGCGCGCCTGCGCCACCAACCCCATCGCGGTCCTGATCCCCTGTCATCGCGTGATCCGTGGCGACGGCGCCTTGGCGGGTTATCGCTGGGGACTGACGATGAAACGCCAGCTGCTGCGCGCCGAAGCCGTGCAGGAAGTATCGGTGAAAGACATCGACCACCGGCAGCGGGCCGACCACCAGCAGCGGGACGCGCAGCGGGGTCCCCAAAAAAAACAGGCGCGGAGCTGAGCTCCGCGCCTGTCGATCGACCAGGGAATGGTCCGATTATTTCTTGCCGTATCCCGTCGCGGCGGTGCCGTCGGCGTTGAGGTGGCCGGTGGTCCACAACAGACCGCGCGAGACCAGGTCGAGGTAACGGGGATCTTCGACGGTGGCGTTGTTGTGACCGATGGTGGTGCTGAAGACCTTGGTCTTCTTCTCGCCGTACACATTGGTCCAGGCGACCACGTTCTCGGTCTCCTTCTGTTTGCCGCGGGCCAGAGGATTTCCACCGAGGACGCTGACGTTGTTGTAGAGCTCCTCGTTGATGGTGGTCCAGTCGACCAGTCCCTTGGTGATGGCGTGGTCCTTGTCGACGAAGGTGATGGCGATCGGCAGCTGCGGGCCATGGCCGCTCGACTGCAGGCCGAGGTATTCGAACCAGCCGGCATTGTCGGCGCCGGCGGTGACGGGTTTGCCGTAGTTGCCGAAGCGGTAGCTGTGCATGGCGCAGTGCAGGTTGACGCCGGGGATGCCGTCGACGTGGGGTTTCAGCACGCCTTTGATCACCGCCGGATCATTGATGTCAGCCGAGCACTCGTCGTGGATGACCACGTCATAGCCCTTGGCGTAGTCCGGGTTGCCATAGATCGGCAGGGCCGGCTTGGTGCTCTTGTCGTCGACGTGGACCTGATCGACCACGCAGTTGACGCGCGCCTGCAGGCCGTTCTTCAGGATGTCCTTCTGGGCCTTGTAGTCGTGGCAGCAGCCGCCGGTGATCAGCAGCACCTTGAGGGGTGCCGTTTCAGCAGCGAAGGCGCTGGCGGCGACGGTGGCGAGGACGAGGGCGACGAGGTGTCTGATCATGGGGTTCCTGATGGTTGACGGTGATGAGGATACGCGGGAGGCGAAGGTCCGCTGCGGTGCGGCGGTCTCAGGGGGGAGGCTAGCGCGCTGGCATCGCCGGCGCCATCGGGACGTCAGGTGGCGTCGTGGCGTTTCAAAGATGTGCTGCAACGCTGTACCGGCGCACGACGTACCTCACACGGCAACCCTGGAGCTCCGCCCATGTTACATCCTTCAGTCCGGCGTCCCCCAGGTTCAGTGAATGGTTGGCTGGCGACGCTGCTGGCGCTCGCCATCGCCGTCGTGCCGGCCATCGCGGCGGAAAAGAAGAAGAAGGAGAAGAGCACCGTCGCTGACCCCGGCATCGAGGGTGACGGCGATTTCGTCCTCGGGCCCGCCTACACCAAGGCGCCGGAGATGTCCCGCAACGACCAGGTGCCCAGAGGTGAGATCCACCAGTTCACCATGCAGTCCACCGACAGCAAAATCTATCCGGGCATCCGTGGTCCCTATTCGCGCAAGGTGTCGGTCTATGTGCCCAAGCAGTACGTCGCCGGCACGCCTGCACCTTTCATCTTGGTGCAGGACGGCAGCGGTTACGTCAACCGCATGGCGACCGCGCTCGATAATCTCATCTTCGCCAAAAAGGTTCCGACGCAGATCGCCATCCTGATCGATTCCGGCGGTGGCGACAGCAAGGGCAGCCAGCGTGGGCTGGAGTACGACAATCTCACCGATGCCTATGTGAACTTCATCGAGAGCGAGGTGCTGCCACGCGTGGCCAAGGATTACAAACTGACGTTCACCAGCGATCCCGAAGGTCGCGCCAGCATGGGTGGCAGTTCGGGTGGGGCCTGCGCCTTCACCATGGGCTGGTTCCGGCCGGATCTCTACCGTCGCATCCTCACCTACTCGGGAACCTTCGTGGCGCAGGAATCGCCGGACAATCCCAAGTCACCGCATGGTGCCTGGGAGTACCACCTGAACTTCATTCCCAAATCCGATCCCAAGCCATTGCGGGTTTGGCTGCAGGTGGGCGAATTCGACAACGGCCACAAGTCAGGAGATCAGGCCTATCACAATTGGGTACTCGCCAATCAGCGAATGGCGGCCGTGATGAAGGCGAAGGGCTACCATTACCACTTCGACTTCTGCAAGGACGCCGGCCATGTCGATGGCAAGGTGCTCGACCAGACGCTCCCAGGCGCCCTGGTATGGTTGTGGCGCGGCTACCCGATCAAATGAGCAACGCCGATCACCAGGGCTGGTGATCGGCGTCGTGCATGCATCGTGCGCTGTTCGCGACCGTCACGCGTGGACGGTCGCGAGTCGGACCATCAGCGTGCGCGCGACTTGGGCGCGTTGGCCTTCTGTGCGCTCGCGACCGGCTTGGCCGGGGCGACCGCGGCTTTGGCCGGGGCGACTGCGGCTTTAGCCGGGGCGGCCTTGGCCGGAGCGGCTTTCGGCACCAGGGCTGCCGTCTTGCCTGGGGTCACCGCGGGGGCCTTGGCGGGGGCAGCGACGGCCACCGGCGCGGCCGGGGTCGTTGTGGGCCTGGCCATGGCTGGCTTCGGCTGGACGGCCAGCGCCGGCTTGGGAGCCAACGCTGGGGCGACCCTCGGCGCCGGCTTCTGTTGCAACACCTGCAACTGCTTTTCCAGATCGACCAGCTTGATCTCGTAAGAAGCTAGGAGATCGCCCACGGGTTTCCCCAGGCGCATCATGACTCCCTTGCTCTTGAGTCGGGTGCAGACGCCGATCTCCACCCTGGTCTCGGCGATTTGACGGCTGATGAGTTTGGCCTCGTCCACGTTTTCTCCAGGCGGCACACTAGCCCGCCCTTGGCATTTGACCAGGGAAGGCTCCGATTTGCCCATACAAGCCCGCTCTCAGCGTCGATTGGAAGGATGCCAAGGTCGCGGTCCGGCCGTCGACAGGGTCGGAAATCGGTCGTATCTCTTCCCTATGAGCAGCACCCGACTGGCATTAAGCACGGTACTCTGGTTGGTCTGCATGAGCGGACTGTGCGCTGCCGCGACCGACGACCTGGCCAAGGAGGTCGCCAAGCGCGAAACCGAGTTGGCCAAAGCCAAGCAGGTCTTCGAGGCCGCGGTCGCAGAGGTCGATGGTCGGGCGCTGAAGGCGTACCTCCGTATCGCCCAGCGCTCGGCAAAAGATCTGGAAGGGGCGGGGGCGGCCTGGACCGAAGTCCTGCGTCTGGATCGCAAACATCCCGAGGCGGTGGCGTGGTTCATCAAGCAGGGGACCCTTGAGGCGGTGCTGGCCGATCTCGATCACCCGACCGACCTGCTGGGAAATCAGCTCGGCGGATCTGATCGCCTCCAGCCTGGCCGCGCCGTGCTGGTGATCGGGGCCAACGCCAGCCTGGTGCCGGTCGGAGTGCGGACCCTCACCGAAAGCTTCGCCGCTCGCACCACTGAACTGGTGGTGGGTGCGGTCACCGGAGATGGGGTCCTGTTCGAGGAAGGTGCCTCCGGCAATGGCCAGGCCATCGGCGTGGTCGCTGACGAGATCCATTACGTGGTGCGCACGGGCGGCATGCCGATCAGTATCAAGGCGCCCTTCGACCGCACCGTACCCTGGACGCAGGTGGTGGTGCAGTTCGACGGCGGCGCCTTGTCGCTGTGGCTCAACGGCAAGCGGGTGGCGAAGGGAGATGCGGGTTTCACCACCATTCCCGCGCATGCCGGCGGCGGCATCGCCAGGGGCGATGGCGGCAATTCCGGTGGCTGGACCGACAACTGCCAGTTCCTGCTCGCCTCGCTACGTCTGAGCAACCGCGCGCGCTACTCCGATAAGATCCGTCCCGATGGCACCATGGAGCCTGACGCCGACACCGTCCTCGCGCTCACGCCGGAAGCCATCGCCGCCGAGCTCACCCTCCTGCGGACCACGAGCACCACCAAGCCCAGCGAGATCATCCTGCTGCAGCGCGTGGACCGCATGCCGCCTGGGAACATCTCCTGGACCGCCACCGGCATGGTTGGAGTGCGCTGACAGTACCGGCGCATGGCGCGAGCGCCAAATTGCCTCATGTGTTGTAAAGGTTGGGCCTTTCAGTCATCCCTGATCGATGCATCACGATGCCGGTAAGCGCGCAGATCCTGCGCGGAAACGGGCCGACGACAGGCACACCGTGGGAGCATGCGGATCAACGGTGTTGGCACACCGCTGGTATGTGTTCCTCTGTCGCCAGAGAAACGTTTCACCCAGGCACCGACCTCCCGCCATGACCACTCCGCTCCGTCCGCTGCTCATCATCGCCGCGCTGCTCACCTGTACTGCCCACGGCGGGGCTGCGGAGGGGGCTCCCGACTTCAGCACGCAGGTACGTCCGATCCTGTCGAAACATTGCTTCTCATGCCACGGTCCGGACGACAAGTCGCGCAAAGGTAAGCTGCGTCTCGATCAGCGCGACGCGGCTCACGGCAAGGGCAAGTCCGGCGAGGTCGCCATCGTGCCGGGCAAGCCGTCCGCCAGCGAGGTGATCAAACGCATCCTCACCCAGGACGAGGATGACCTGATGCCACCGCGGGCGGCCAAGAAGCCGCTCTCGCCGGCGGACCAGGACATCCTGCGCCGCTGGGTCGCCAGCGGGGCGGAGTACCAGGCGCACTGGGCCTTCCAGGCGCCGACCGTGGTGCCGCTGCCGCCGGTGCGGCAATCCGCATGGCCGCGCAACGACATCGATCGGTTCGTCCTCGCCCGTCTGGAGGCGGAAGGCCTGCAGCCGGCTGCCGAGGCCGATCGCGCCACGCTGATCCGGCGCGTGACGCTCGATCTCATCGGCTTGCCGCCGACGCCAGCCGAGGTCGATGCCTTCATCGGTGATCCCTCGCCCACCGCCTTCGATACCGTCGTCGACCGTCTGCTCGCCTCACCGCGTTACGGCGAACGCTGGGCGCGGAAGTGGCTGGACCTCGCGCGCTACGCCGACACCAACGGGTATGAGAAGGATCGCCAGCGTTCGATCTGGCCGTGGCGCGACTGGGTCATCACCGCGCTCAACGCCGACATGCCCTTCGACCAGTTCACCATCCGCCAGCTGGCCGGCGACCTGCTACCCGACGCAACCCAGCAGGACCACGTCGCGACCGGTTTCCACCGCAACACCATGATCAACGAAGAGGGTGGCATCGATCCGCTGGAGTACCGTTACCACGCCATGGCCGATCGCGTGGCGACCACCGGGAAGACCTGGCTGGGGCTGACCACCGGCTGCGCGCAGTGCCATACCCACAAGTTCGATCCCATCACCCATCACGAATATTTCCAGCTCATGGCGCTGATGAACAATGCCGACGAACCGGTGTTGCCGCTCAAGCCTGCCGACCACGTCCAACGCGTCGCGGAAGCCGAGACCAAGATCGCCACGCTCATTGACGGCCTGCCGGCGACATATCCGGTCGATACCCGGGTGTGGACGTTCCCGGGTGAGGGTACGGTGACCAATGCGAGCGACGAAGCGGTGGAACGTCAGGACGACGGCAGTTGGCGATTCAGCGGTGAGGGCGCCGAGCGCGACACCGTCACCGCCACCATCTCCCTGCCCGCCGGCACCTTCAGCGTGCTTCGCCTCGAGGTCCTGCCCGATGGTGAGCGGCCAGTGGGGCGCTCGGAGTCGGGCAACGTCGTCATCACCGATCTCGTGCTCGCCCAGCTCTCCGGCGCAGCCACACCACCGGTGGCACTGAAGCTGAAGTCGGCACAGGCCGATTTCTCACAGAAGGACTACGACGTGAAGGGTGCCATCGACGGCGATCCCAAGAGCGGTTGGGCGCTCCACGGCAGCGATTTGAAGGCGCCACATACGGCCAGCTTCACGTTGGTCGAGCCGCTGGTGAACGCGCAGCCCGTCCGTCTTCAGGTGACGCTGGCCCAGCAGTTCGGCCAACGCCATACCATGTGCCGTTTCCGTCTCTCGCTCGGCCATGACGACCCGGCGCGCGGCAGCGAGGAGGTACGACGCACGGCGGCGGCACAGGCCTTCGCACGTTGGCTCGCGGCGCAGGAGCAGGCGCTGGTTCGCTGGCGTCCCCTGCGTCCGGTGGCCGCGAGCTCGGCAGTCCCCATCCTCACCATCTTGCCCGACGACTCCGTGCTCTCATCCGGCGACCTGACCAAGAGCGACATCTACACCACGACCTTCAGCAGCGATCTCATCGGCGTCACCGCCGTGCGTCTGGAAGTGCTGCCGGACGAGCGCTTGCCCGGCGGCGGGCCAGGCCGGGTCTATTACGAAGGGCAGCCCGGTGACTTCCTGCTGTGCGAACTGACCGCCGCCGTCGATGGCAAAAACGTAGCCTTTGCCCGGGCGCAGGAGAGCTTCGCCAACGGCGGCAACTCCGCCGCCAAGGCGGTGGATGGCAAACCCGACACCGGTTGGACCATCCGCGATCAGGTCGGCCGGGAGCAGGCGGCCATGTTCGTCTTCGAACGCCCGCTCGAACGCGGCGCGGATCTCACCATCGCCATGCTCTTCGAGCGCTACTACGCCTCCGGCCTTGGACGTTATCGCATCTCGGTCACCAACGATCCTCCGCCCGCCGCCATCAGCGCGCTGCCGGCCGAGGTCGCCGCCGTCCTGCTGGTCCCCGCGACCGCCCGCACAGCGGAGCAGGTCGCCGTGGTGCGCCGCCATTGGCTGGCGCAGGCGCCGGAGCTGAAGGACGCGCGGCACCAGATCGATGGCCTGCGCAATGGCCTGCGCTCGTACCCGACCAGCCTGGTCTTCAGCGAACGTCCGCGCGAACACACCCGTCCGACCTTCATCCACCACCGCGGCGAGTACCTCCAGCCGGGTGAACAGGTCCAGCCTGGCACCATCGCCGTGCTCAATGCCTTCCCCGCCAACGCGCCGCGCAATCGGCTCGGTCTGGCGCAATGGCTGGTGGCGCGCAACAACCCGTTGACGGCGCGGGTCACCGTCAACCGCCACTGGGCGTCCTTCTTCGGCCGCGGCCTGGTGCGCACGGTCGATGATTTCGGCTACCAGGGTGAGGCGCCCAGCCATCCGGCCCTGCTCGACTGGTTGGCGGTGACCTTCATGGAACGGGGCTGGTCGCAGAAGACCCTGCACCGGCTCATCGTCGGCAGCGCCACCTACCGCCAATCGGCGCGGATCAGTGCCGAGCTGCTGCAACGCGATCCGCACAACGTCCTGCTGGCGCGCGGGCCACGTTTCCGCGTCGAGGCCGAGGTCATCCGCGATTCGCTGCTGACCGCCGCCGGCCTGCTGTCGGCGAAGATCGGTGGCCCCAGCGTCTTCCCACCGCAGCCGGCCAGCGTCACCACCGAGGGTGCCTACGGTGGGTTGGAGTGGAAGGTCTCCGCGGGCGAGGACCGCTATCGGCGCGGGCTCTACACCTTCATGAAACGCACCGCGCCCTACGCCATGACCAACGCCTTCGATGCGCCCAGCGGTGATTTCTGCATCGCCCAGCGCGAGATCAGCAACTCGCCGCTCCAGGCCTTGATGATGCTCAACGACGCCGTGGTGCTGGAGGCGGCGCAGGCCCTGGCCCGGGTGGTGATCACCCAGGCGCCCGATGACGCAGGCCGCATCAGCGTGCTGGTACGGCGGTGCCTGACGCGCGCCCCGAGCGCGGAGGAGGTGCAGCGCTTCGGCGTCTTCATCGCGCGTCAGCGTGCCCGTCTGGCAGCGCATGAGCTCGACGCGGCGAAGCTGGCCGGTACGGGCGAAGGTGACGCCACAGAGCGCGCCGTATGGACCACGCTGGCCCGGGTGGTGATGAACACCGATGAATTCGTGACCAAGGAATGAGGACCTCATGGACCTGACCCGCCGCCGCCTCTTCCAGCAGACCGGGCTCAACCTCGGTCGCATCGCGCTGGGTTCGCTCC
>JANPIY010000108.1:0-1543 GCA_031425255.1 Planctomycetota bacterium | reverse complement strand
CTCGGCATGCACCTGCAGCTGGACCTCACGCGCCCGGGCAAACCCAGCCGCATGGTCTTCAATCAGATGGAGATGACCTTTACCAAACGCCCGGGCGCTGTGCCGGTCCGCGCGGTGCTCCTCGGTACCGACCACGAGGTGACTCCGACCTACCTGCGCAAACACAAACGCGATATCTCGCTGACCTGTTATGACGCCTTCCACAATACCATGCTCGACGCGCTCGATACGCCGAAGGTGCGCAACTGGCGCGAGCTCAAGAGCCATCTGATCGAGACCAATACCGACGTACGCATCCTCGGTGCGCTCGGCCTGGATGACTACCTGGGCCACTGTGTGCTGATGAACCAGGCCAGGGCCGCGCAGGTGAAGGCGCTCGGCGGCAGCCGGCGCTGGGCAGAAAATGGTGACGACGCCAAACTCTCGCTGCTGCGTGGTGAGCCGATGCTGATCGATCCGCAGTACGAAGAAGTGTATGAATGCATCCTTGGCGCCCGGGCCCACGGCATCTCGTTCGAGGCCGGTCCCAAGGACATCGAGACGGCCTGCGCTGAGCAGGGCCGCATCGCCATCTACATCGTGCGCAGCGGTTCGACCGTCGCGGTCACTCCGGGACTCTGCGTCGTGGGCGAGGAGATCATCACCTCGGAAACCATCGTGGCGGTGAATCAGGAGCGCCTGAACCACAACCAGGCCATCGGGACGCTGGTCGAGAGCCTGAGCCCGGTCGACACCGACCATGCCCCGGCGTGGCGCACCAGGTTGGCGACCAAGCTCGGCGAGCGTCTGGTATGAGCGGCGACAAGAAGATCATCGTCCCTGGAACCAACAATCCCGGTTCCCTGCTGAAAGTGCTCGAGTCATTGGTCGATCAGCAGCGGGTCGCCACCGTCATCGTGCGCCGGGGCGAACGTTTCATCATGAAGCTGGTGGAGATCCGCAAGGAGATCATCGTCGGTGAGGTCCGCTGCCTGCATTGGTCGGCCGAGATGAGCCGCAAGATCTACCAGGGGTCGGTCAAGAAAGGTGGCGAGTTCGCCGATGAGGGCCGGCGCGAGATCCTGCTGGCGGACGCCATCGACCGCTTCGGCAAAGAGGCGCACAAGTACCGGATCTATATTCCGGTCGACGAGATCACCGCGGTCTATGAGGACCTCGACGACCGTTTCGATCAGACGCCGTTCCTGCCGCTGCCTTGATCGAGCTTATGGGTCTGCACGACTTATTTGTTCAGGTGATGCCCCGCGAGTTGCGTGAGGTCCGTCCGTAGCCAGCGTGCCGCCCATGCACTGCCGAATGCACGCCCGGGGTCAGCACCTGATACATGTAGAACCTCGTTGAGACGATCACATGCCAGTTGCGTGACGGTGTGATCGCTCAGTTCTGAGGAGAGTGATTCCGTTCGCCCTGCGCTTTGCAACCCGGTCGGAGCGATAATACCAGGGTTGCGACTCGACGTGATTCTGGAGATGGTAGGCACGTTATCCGTCGACCCCGGTTGTGCCGGCCGGTGACTTGGAGCGTGATTCATGACCGATCCCAT
>JANPIY010000107.1:0-3790 GCA_031425255.1 Planctomycetota bacterium | reverse complement strand
CTACATCACCTCGGACGAGACCTCGCTCACCAGCTACACCGCCGAGTTCGATCTCGATGAACATCCCGGCAACGTCGCCGCGTTCCGCGCCAGCCTGCAGGCGCGTTTCGGTGACATCGCTGCGCTCAATGCCGCGTTCGGTACCACCCTGGCTTCCTTCGCCGCCCTTGAACCGGTCACCGGAGCGCAGGCCAAGGCCGCCGGCGCGACGTCGCCGCCGGCGGCGCTATGGAACGCTTGGCGCATGCACAACGACGTCGCCTGGGCCGGCGTCTTCCGGCTCTATGGCGACGCTCTCAAGACCAAGGATCCCGCCGCGCGCCTGAGCGTCTCCGGCACGCAGGAACAGGCGGTGTTCAACGGCATCGATTGGGCACGCCTGACGCCGGAACTGGGCGCGGTGTGCGGATACGGCGGCCGTTTCCAGGAGCTGCAGCGGCTGTGTTTCGGCGCGGCAGATCTGCGCGCGACGCCGTGGTGCGCCTACGGACGCAGCGGGCGTTCGGTCGATCACCAGGCGTGGTCGAACCTGCTCGCCGGTGGCGACGGCATGGCGCTGTTCTGGTGGTACAGCCTGCGCGATCACGATCTGACCTTCAGCCGATCCGGTCAGGACTACCAGCGCGTCATCCGTGAGATGCGCAGCGGCATCGGCAAGCAGGTCATGCAGGCGACGCGGGTGTTCTCACCGGTGGCGGTGCTGTGGAGCGCGACCAGCCAGCGCGCGGCCTGGCTGGCAGGACGCTTCGACGCCTTCAAGCAGGCGGAGGCGGAAGTGATGGCGGCGTTGTATGCCGCCGGCTGCGATCCTCTGCTGGTGTCGGAGGAGCAGGTCGCGGCCGGCGTGTTGGCGACGCGCGGCATCCGCGCGCTGGTGCTGCCGATGACGCTCGCGCTCGGCCGCGGCGAACGGAGGGGTGGCTTGCCGGTGCTGCCGGCACTCGGCGCCCTGCTCGCTGGCGGCGGCGCGGTGGTGGTCAGCGAGATGCCCACGCAGGACGAGTTCTTGCGCCCGGCGCCGTTGCCCGAGGCGATGGCGCAGGCCCTGACGCGTTTCTCCGCGGCCAAGGATCGCCTCGCCGAGGTGCTGGCCAAGGCGGGCGTGCGCCCACACGCTCCGCTCACTCCGGCCAAGGGCATCACCGCCGTGCTGCACGCCATCGACGGTCCCGGCGGCGCGCGCCTCCTGACCGTCCTGCGTGAACCTATCGGCACGCGCGAAGTGGTGGGCGCCGACGGCGTGCCCTATACCGAACGCGACGACTCCGGTGGCCTCGAACTCCAGCCGGTACGCATCGCGGTGGCCGCCCTCGGGCAGACCACCATCATCGACTGCCGCAGCGGTGCGCTGGTGCCGATCATCGACGGCGCCATCACCGTCACGGTGCAGGCCGGCGGTGGCCATCCGCTGGCGTTGCTGCCCTACACCATCGACGCGCTCGACGTCACCGCGGCGCTGCAGCAGGACGATCTGGCCATCGCTTGGCGACTGCGCAGCGACGCCATCACCATCAGCGCCCACGTGGTGCACGTCGAGGTGGTCAGTGCCGACGGCACGCCCCTGCGCCACTTGTGCCGCAACGTCACCACCGGCACCGATGGCCGCGGCACGCTGGTCCTGCCGCTGGCGGCGGAGGACGGCAAGGGCCTGCACGTGCGCGTACACGATGTGCTGAGCGGACGTCGTGCGGAGATCGCCAGCGGGCGATGACCGAGGCCGGTGGAGCGTGAAAATTGAGGCGCCCACCGCTGTGGCCGATGACCGGCGGGGGGCTGGATGGTCTCGCGGAGTACCGTAGAAGTCCTTCGTCTGCCGCATCTGCTCCGGATCGGAATCCAACATGTATCCTCCGCGCCCGCTCCTCGTCCTCATCGGCCTGTGCGGCCTCTTGTCGCTTTCCATCACCCGCGTGTCCGCTGGCGAGGCCTCCTTCAGCGACACCCTGCGCGCCTTCGAAGCCGAGCGCAGCAGCCTGACGCAGACCTACGACCTGGGCTGGTCCGAGGTGCGCCGCGAGCGTCTGGCGCGGATGTACGGCGAGTGGCAGGCCACGCTCACCGCCACGGATTTCTCCGCCCTGGATCAGGACGGGCGGATCGACTGGCTGCTGTTGCGCGACCTGCTGGTCTACGAACGTGCCCGGCTCGCCCAGGAGGGGGAACGCCTGGGACAGATCGCCGAGCTGCTGCCGTTTCGCGCCCTGGTCGAAGGCCTGGAGGTGGCGCGCGGGCGTGTCCAAGCGCTCGATGCGTCACAGGCCGCCGGCGCGCTCGCCACCATTCCCGAGCAGGTCCGTCAGGTGCGCGCGCGGCTTGAGCTGGGTCGCAAGCTGGCCGGCAAGGATGCTAGCGCGCGGGCCGCCGTGCTGCAGGAGGCCGTGGCCGGCAGCAACAATCCGCCCCTGCCGCTGACCCTCAGTCCGCTGCACGCCCAGCGCGCCGCCCGCACCGTCGAGAGCATCAAGCGTGCGCTCACGACCTGGCAGGAAGCCTACGCCGGGGTCCAGCCGGATTTCACCTGGTGGGTGAACACGCCCTTCAAGGAGGCCGACCAGGCGCTGGTGGACTACGCCAAGTTCCTGCGCGAGGAGATCGCCGGCGTGAAGGGCAAACCCGAGGACCCGCTGCTGGGCGAGGCTCTCGGCGCCGCGGGCCTGGTCCGGGACCTCGCCCGCGAAGGGTTGCCCTATCAGGTCGAGGAGCTGATCGCCATCGGCGAACGCGAGTTCGCCTGGTGCGAACAGCGCATGCGCGAGGCGGGGCGCGCGCTGGGCTTCGCCGACGACTGGCACGCCGCCTTGACCAAGGTGAAGGGCCAATTCGCCCCTCCTGGCACTCAGGATCTCTTCATCGCCGAGCAGGCGGCCGCCGCCATCGCCTTCGTCAAGCAGCATGATCTGGTGAGCGTGCCAGCGCTGTGCGAGGAGACCTGGCGCATCTCCATGCTGTCGAGCGAGGAGCAGCGCCAGATCCCATACGCGGCCTACGACGGCAGCAACCTGCTCGCGGCCTACGCCCAGAGCGACATGAGCAATCCCGACAAGGTGATGAGCATGCGCGGCAACAACCGCCACTTCACCCGCATCACCACCGCGCACGAGCTCATCCCTGGGCATCACCTCCAGGCCTTCTTCGCCCAGCGTCATCGTCCCTACCGCAAACTGTTCTGGACCCCGTTCCTGGTTGAGGGCTGGGCCCTCTCATGGGAGATGGCGCTGTGGGACCTCGGTTATGCGCGTTCAGCGGAAGATCAGGTCGGGATGCTGTTCTGGCGGATGCATCGCGCCGCGCGCGTCATCGTCACCCTCAAATTCCACCTGGGGCAGATGACGCCGGCGCAGATGATCGACTTCCTGGTCGAGCGCGTCGGCCACGAGCGCCTGGGCGCCACCAGCGAGGTACGGCGGTATATCAGTGGCGACTATTCTCCGCTGTATCAATGCAGCTATCTGCTCGGCGGTCTACAATTGCGCGCGCTGGCCCGGGAGATGACCGCGGGGGGCGCCATGACGATGAAGCAGTTCAATGATGCGGTCCTGCGCTGCGGACCGATTCCCGTCGAGATGATCCGCGCCAGCCTGCGCCGCGAACCGCTGACGCGGGAGCGCCGGTCGCAGTGGCGCTTCGACGGCTGAGGACGGCGGCATCGCCGCACCAGCGCGGGTGCGCGGCGGCCTAACGACGGAATGCCGGGAATGCCGCCGAGGTGATGCGGGAGGAATCCTCGGCGGCCCTCAGGTGCTGCCGGTGGCTGGTGAGAATCAGCGGGGTCCGACCATGGCGCTGGGGC
>JANPIY010000106.1:0-8818 GCA_031425255.1 Planctomycetota bacterium | reverse complement strand
GTGGTGCGGTCTGGCACTACCACGATGCCGGCTCCGACCTGGGCAGCGATTGGCGCGACGTCGCCTTCGCCGATCAGACCTGGAAGCAGGGCCCGGCGCCGCTGGGCTATGGCGACGCCTGGATCCGCACCGCCGTGAGCTTCGGAGCCGATGGCGCGAACAAGCACCGCACGACGTATTTCCGTCATCATTTCACCGTGCCGGCGAAAACCCGCCTGAGCTCTGCCGAATTGTCGCTGATGCGCGATGACGGTGCGGTGCTCTACCTCGATGGGCGCGAGATCGCGCGTTCCAACATGCCGGGCGGAAACATCGGCTTCGCCAGCGAGGCCACCGCGGTGGTGGGTAAGGATGACGAACAACGGTACGTCGGCATCACCATCGAGCCACGCGAGCTGACGCCAGGCGATCACGTGCTGGCGGTGGAACTCCACCAGTTCGGCACCAACAGCACCGACCTGTCGTTCGATCTGGGGCTGGTGGGGAAGTGACCGTGAGGGCGCGCGCCGGTGCGGGCCGTACACGTCCCTCATGGCTGGGGTGGGCCATTGGCGGCACGGCGGCGGTGATGCTGGTCGGCAGTATGCTGGTGCTCCTGTGGCTGCTGATGCCGTACTGGCTGTACGGGCTGATCCAGCGTTACACCACCTCGACTGCGCTGGCCTACCATGCCGCGGAGCGGATCGGGGTGATTTCGACGGAGCTCGAGCAGCGCCATGGCGGATCCGCGCATGAGCGTGCCGCCATGCTCCGCTACATCTTCGCGCGCATGACCAACGGCGGCGAGCGGGCACGGATCTATGCGGTGTGGTACATCCCCTTCCTGCTGCGCCAGGGCACCTATGTGCTCACGCCGGAGCAGGAGACCAGCGTGGTCGCCGCGGCGCAGGCGCTGCTGAGCCACCCGGACCGCGAAGCCCGGGCGGCCGGGATCACCTGCATCTGCGCGATGAAACGTCGGGAACTGATCCCCGACCTCCTTGGCTCCGTCGCTGGTCTCCCCGGATTCCCCGATGCCCATGAGATCCTCACCTTGCGCGATTTCGACGATCCGGCGGTGGCCAGCCAGTTGATCGCCTGGTCGCACACGTTCGCTCCCTCGTTCATGCTGGCTTCCGCCCTGGCCCAGCAGACCGCTCCCGACGCCGTCGCCCGCGCGGTCGCCATCCAGGAGAAGCTCCCCGCGAAACAACGGATCTGGTGGCTATGGAACTGTCTCAAGAGCACCGATCCCAGGTTGCTGCAGGCGCTCGCCGATGCCTGCCGCGATGCCGATCCCGCCATCCACACACCGGCACTCATGTACCTCGGCTCGCATGCGGGCGGCATCAGCCATTTGCTGATCCTGCGCCAGGATACTGCCATGCGCACGCTCCACGCCGACATCGATCGCACTCTCACCGATCGCCACCGCCGCAGCGGAGACCTGACCCCCGCCCAGGTGCATGAGTGGGAGGCGGCGCAGGCATCGTCCACGGTCGTGCCCTAACGCTCCGGATGCACCTCGGGAGTGGTGTCAAGCTAATGAAGAAGGATCGGCCGCAGAGACGCGGAGACGCAGAGGAAAAGCAAAGCAGGGGCTTTTTCGTCTCTGCGCCTCTGCGCCTCTGCGGCCAAACATCTTGGCTTCATGGTGTCGGCGCTCCCCAGGTCTCCCCAGATCACTTCGCGCGGTGGAACCGCGCGTGCGCCTGCCGCAGCAACGCCGCGACGTCGACGCCCGCCGGCCAGCGGCTGCGCTCGAGCTTGGCGATCGCCTCCTCGGTCGCGTAGCCGCCTGGGAACCAGTGGCCCTTGGCCTCGAACATGTTGTAGCGGTAGCGGCCGAAGGCCTCCTGATCCCAGCACTGCCACATGCGGCGGTAGCGCAGGACCTCGGGGATGTTGATGCCGCTGGGATCGCCGAGCAGCTCATAGCCCTCGTAAGCGCCGACCGGATCGAGCGCCGCGCGCGCGTCGATGCGGGCGGTGATGGCGGTGTCACGCGCGGAAAGCGGGATGCTGGCCGGGCAGATGCCGAGCATCTCGTCGATGTGCGCCGGCTCGGTCAAGCCGAAGGACAGGGTCTGGACGTGCGGCGTCTGCAGGCACCAGCGGGCGTTCCATTGGATCGGCGTCAGCGGCACCGTGAGTTGGCGCAACACCGGCGAGGGATTGAAGAGCTGACCGCCCTTGTCATTGGGCGAGATGATGAAGACCCCCATGTCGCGGGCCGCCGCCAACGCCACCGCGGCGGCGTTGCGCTGGAGGAAGTAGTAATAGTGCAGGTTGACGAAGCTGAAGAGGCCGGAGCCGATCGCCTCGCAGATGACCTCCAGCGGCGCGTGGGTGCTGAAGCCGACGTCGCAGATGATGCCTTCGCGCTTCATCTTCAGCAGCTCCTCGACCGGTCCCCCTTTGGCGATGGCGGTGCGGCAGAGCTCGGCGTTGTTGATGCCGTGCCAGCCATAGAGATCGATGCGATCGGTCTTCAGCGCGGTGAGCTGCTCCTCGACCAGGCGGCGGGCGTCGATCGCGGTAGCGGGTGCGCCCTTGGTCATCAGGTGGTAACGCGTGCGTGGGATCTTGAGATCGTCGTTCAGCACCACCCCGTAACAGCTCTCGCTCTTGCCGTAGCCGTGCGCGGTTTCGATGTGGTTGATGCCGGCGTCGAGCGCGAGGGTCACCATGCGCGCGCACTGGTCGCGCATGTCGGCCGGGATCTGATCGCGCGGCGCATCCCAGCCGTGGTGGTAGCGCATGCCCCCCAGAGTGATCACCGACAGCATGCGCCCGGTCTGGCCGAAGCGGCGGTAGTCCATCAGGGGGCGTTGATTGCGGATGGGCGTGGTCATGCGCTGGACGCTTCCCAGGGATCGGCGGAGGTCAACCGGTCACGCTTGAGAACCCCTGAAGACCGATTCCAACCGCAGAGGGCGCAGAGGGCGCAGAGGG
Organism: Planctomycetota bacterium; assembly: GCA_031425255.1. Taxonomy (GTDB): domain Bacteria; phylum Planctomycetota; class UBA11346; order UBA11346; family UBA11346; genus BOG-1363. The sequence continues at coordinate 5,884 of JANPIY010000106.1, read as the reverse complement.
GAAATTCTCTGCTCTGCGCCCTCTGCGGTTTGAACTGCCGTACGGCTGGAAGTCGGCGCCGATCACACCTGATACGGTTCCTCGGGCTCGCCGAGCCGTTGTGCGCGGCGGCCGACCACCTGCGCGCGCAGCCACCCGTCGGGCAGGCGCGCTTCGATCAGCTCGCCTTCGGCGACCTGGTCGAGGCGCCGCACCAGTGCGCCGTTGGCGGTGCGTACCACGCTGTAACCACGCGCGATCACCGCCAGCGGCGATAGTGCGTCCAGCCGGCCGGCGGCAGCGGCCAGACGTTCCTGTGCATGCAGCACCTGCTGCCCGAGCGCCCGGTCGAGGTGACGGCCGTGCTGTTCGAGGGACTCGCGGGCACGCTGGCAGCGGCGGCTGGGACTGGCGTGGGTGAGGCGGGCTTGGAGGAGGCGCAGCCCGGAGCCGCGGGTCTCCAGCAGCGCGCCGATGCCATCATCGAGGCGCTGCTGCAGTTCGTCGAGCCGCTGCCGACGCAGGGCCACCTGATGCGCCGGCGTCGCCAGCGCGCGGTGGTGCGCCAGGGCATGCAGACGGAGGTGCGCATCTTCCAGCAGCACGTCCATCGCGCGATCGAGCTGGAGATGATAATCGGCGAGGGTGCTGACCAGCTCGGTCTGCAGCGGCACCACCAGTTCGGCCGCGGCGGTCGGGGTCTTGGCCCGCACGTCGGCGACGAAATCGGCGAGGGTGGTATCGGTCTCGTGACCGACGGCGCTCACCACCGGCGTACTGCAGGCGGCGATGGCGCGCACCACCAGCTCTTCATTGAAAGCCCACAGGTCCTCGATGCTGCCGCCGCCACGGCCGACGATGATGACGTCGACCTCGGGATGCCGATCCAACCGGCGCAGGGCCGCGACGATGGTGGCCACCGCCTGCGGGCCCTGGACCACGCACGGGGCGAACACGATCGGCATGTTGGGAAAACGCGCGCGCAGCGAATGCAGCAGGTCCGCCAGCGCCGCGCTGCCGGCGGCGGTCGCCAGTCCCACCGCCCGCGGCAGCACCGGCAAAGGCAGCTTGTGCTCCTCGTCGAACAGACCCTCCTCGGCGAGCCTGGCCTTGAGCGCGGCGAAACGTGTCGCCAAATCGCCGATACCCACGGGGCTGATGCGGGTGGCGGTAAGCTGGTACTGCCCACGCGGCCCGTAGACCGATAGGGTGCCGCGCACCATCACCTGCTGACCGTCGCGCGGCATGGTCTCCTGGCGCACCACCGCGGAGCGCCACATCACCACGCTGATGACCGACTCCGCATCCTTCAGCGTGGCATAGAGGTGCCCGCTGGGGGCGACCTTCACCTGCGACAACTCGCCCTGCACCAGCAACGAACCGAAGTTCTCCAGGGTCAGGGCCAGGCGCCGCGTCAACGCGGTCACGGATAACGGGCGTTCGTCGGGCACGGGCGGGATTAGAGCGCGGGCCGTCCACCGCACCACTGTCGCCGCCCAGGCTGGCGGCGGCGGCACGGTGCGGAGCCGGAGCGCAGACAACACCATCGCCAACGCGACGGGTGATTGCCAGCCGACCAGGAACGCGAACGCTCGCGCCCCTGGAGTCACCATGTCGCGTCATCCCATCGCCTGGCTCATCGCCCTCCTCATCTGTCTGTCCTGTCCGCTGGGCGCCGGCGAGGACCCCGCCCAGCCCTTCCCGCGCAGTAAGGAATACTCCTGGATGTCGGTGGCGGCGTGGAATGCGCGGCATGCGAAACATCTCGAGCTGAGCAAACAGGGGTGTGGCGATCTGCTCTTCATCGGCGATTCGATCACCGAAGGCTGGGGCGGCGCCGGCCGTGGGGTGTGGGATCAGGAGTTTGCCCCAGGCAAGGCCGCGAACCTCGGCATCGGCGGCGACACCACGCAGAACGTCTTGTGGCGCCTGGCCAACGGCGAAGTCGCCGGGCTCAAACCCAAAATCGTCGTGCTGATGATCGGCACCAACAATTTCGGCCTGCACGGCGACCAGCCCGCCGACGTGGTACGCGGCATCACCGCGGTGGTCGCGGCATTGCGCGAACGGCTGCCGCGGGCGCACGTGCTGGTGCTCGGCATCTTTCCGCGCGATGCCAAACCGGAGGCGGCGATCCGCGGCAAGATCAGCACGGTCAACAGCGCCATCGCCAAGCTCGACGATGGCGCCGCGGTGCACTACCTCGACCTCGGCAAGGTCTTCACCGAAGCCGACGGCAGCCTGAAGAAGGAGGTCATGCCGGATTTCCTCCACCTTTCGGGCGAAGGCTACCGCCGCTGGGCCCACGCGCTCACGGAGCCGTTGGCGGCGCTGCTGGCGAAGCCGCTGAAATAGCTCGTCACGGCGATGCTCCGGAGGTGACGGGGGTGGTCGGCGCAGCGCGCGCACGGGTGAGGCGTTGCAGGGCGGTGATCGCCGCGCGGCTGGCAAGCGGGTCGCTATCGTCCTGCGCCAGGCGAGACACCTCGGGAATCGCGGCGGTGAAATCCGCCGCCGCCACCGCCGCGATGGCGGCGACGCGGACCATCGGCTCTGGATCGCGCAGCAGCGTCAGCAGGCGCTGCCCGAGTTCAGACGATGCCGGATAACGCGATAGTTGCGCCCCCGCCCAGGTGCGGATGGCCGGGTGCGGATCACCGGTGGCGGCCAGCACGTGCTCCAGCGAATCAGCTCCGAGGCACAGGTTCACGGCGCGTTCCACCACCGGATTGGGCAGGTGGCGGATCGGCAGCAGAGGTATCAGAAACGGCACCGCCCGCTCGTCGCCCAGCTCGCCGAGCAGGTCCACCACCGGGTCGAGGTCCTGGGAAACGATGGGTGGCGTGCGCCCGCGCAGGTGCTCGCAGAACAGCGGCACCACGCGCCGGTCACGCAGGCGCGAGGCGAGAAAAGCGGCGTTGTTCGCCATCGACGATGCGCGGTCGGCCATGCTCTCCACCACCAGTTGGTAGAGGTCCTCGCGCACCGCCGTCACCGCTTCCGGCGTGAAGCCATGCCCCTTGCCCGGCGGGAACGAGGTCGCCACGCGGATGCCGTCGTGGCCAGCCAAGGCGATACCGAGGCCGATGATCTCCCGGCGCTGCTCGCGGGTTCCCGCTGCGAAGGCGGCGCGCAGCGCCGGCCCGATCGCCGGACCCCACTCGGCGATGCGGTCTTCGACAACGTGGTAGGCGACACCGTCACTGGAATCGTCGCTGGCGACCGCCCGTAGCGCTGGCGCCGGCCAGGGTGAATACTCCACCACCCACTGCGGACACCACACGGGGAGCTGCCACCATGCCACCACAAGCGCCGCCTGCGCCAGCACCAGCAGCACACCCACGGCGACCAGCCATCCTCGGGCGGCGGGCGCGACCATGGCTCAGCCGTTGATGATGGTGAAGAACACTTCCGCGCGACCGAGTTCCGCTTCGGTCGCGGCGAACAGGTCGCCGAACTGCTCTTCGCGCAGGTTGAGCAGGCGCAGCGCGGCGGGGTCGAGCAAGGGCATGGCGTGGTCACCGCCGCTGCCGATCAGCAGGGCCCGGGCAATGATGTCGGCGAGTTGGACGCAGGCGGCGAAGGGCCGGTTAGCCTCGCCCGCCAGGCTCAGGTCGTGATGGCCGGCGATGGCGTCGCGGTAGGCCATGGGCAGCGACCAGTGTTCGCAGAGGAAACGCCCGACCGCCGCGTGATCGCAGCCGAGCAGACGCTGTTCGGCGTCGCGCAGCAGTCCGCCTTCGCGCGCCACCGCCGCGCGCACCGGTTGGTACAGCTCGGGCAGGAATTCGTCGAGCGCCAGCTTGCCGATGTCGTGCAGCAGACCCATGACGAAAGCGTCCTCCTCCCGGCCCAGGCCGGCGAAGCGCGCGACGGTCCGCGCGGCGCAGGCGGTGCCGAGGGCATGTAACCAGAACGGTCGTGCGCGTTCGACGTCATAGGCGGAGAAGATCGAGGCCTTGAGCACGATGGAGCGCACGGTGGCGAACCCGAGCATGACCACCGCCTGATCCGGCGTGCGCACCGCTTCGCGCGGCGAATAGAACGCGCTGTTCGACAATCGCAGCACACGCGCAGTCAGGGCCTGGTCGTGGGCCAGCAGGCGGCCGATCTCGCCGGCACTGACCGTGACGTCGCCGATACGGCGCGACAAGGCGTTGACCACCATCGGCAGCGCCGGCAGGTTCCGCACCTCGGCCAGGCGCGACAGGATGAGCGACTCCCCAGGAACCGGAACCGGAGTACTCATCCCTGCTCATCGCGATCGTTCAGGCGATAGCGGCGGTAGCAGTCGGTGGCATGTCCGAGCGCTCCCAGGAACAGGTTCTGCATGGTGCGGTTGACCAGCGACTGGGCGAAGATGCCCTGGAGCCGGGCGGCGAAGTCGGGGCCGTAGCGGTCGAGGTAGTCCGGCACCGTGGGGCCCGGCACCGGCTCGCCGAGACGCACGACCCACAGCTCGTGGAGCCCGGCCTGTTGCAGCCAGCCGAGCTGTTTCGCCTCCAACACCGTACCCGCCTTGTAGAGCAGCGAACCGTCCAACGAGCGCGCGGGACGGGCCAGGACCATGCCTGGGGTGATGTCGCGGACGGGCAGGCAGCGCATGGCACCTACCATACACTCCACGCCGTCGCGCCGAAACAGGGGGAGTCGTCGCCGCCCGCCGAGGTGAAAGCACCTCGGCGAACCAGGGGGTCTTGCGCCTTGGTCCCTCATGGACCGGCGCTAGCGTCCCGCCCCATGATTTCGTCACGCGATAGTACCTACCTGGGTCACCTCGGGCCGATTCCCATCTACGTCCACTGGTCCGCGCTCGGCATGGTGCTGCTGGCGTTCCTGTGGTCGCAGAGCGGCGGCGAGTTCGATCTGCCGATGTTCCTCATCGTGCTGACGGTGCTGCTCAAAGGTCTGGTGCTGCATGAACTGGGGCATGGGCTCACGGCCCGGTCGCTGGGCGCCACCGGCGTCACCATCACCCTGTGGGCCTTCGGCGGCCTCTGCCAATCGCAGCGCGATCAGACCCCGAGCCGCGAATTCCTCATCGTCGCCGCCGGACCTGCGGTCAGCTTCCTGCTCGCCGGCATCGGCTATGGCGCGCTGTACCTGGTGGTCGCTGAGAGCCCAGGCCTGCTCTCCGATGCCGCCGGGAATCCGTCGGTCCTGCAGCTCTTCCTGGTGATGATGTTCCAGATCAATCTGGCCCTCGGCATCTTCAACATGCTGCCGATCTTCCCGCTCGATGGCGGCCAGCTGGTCTACAACGGCGCGCTCATGTTCACCCGCAGGCATCTGCTGGTGCGCCAAGTCTGTCTGACGATGTCGGTATTCGGTGCGCTCGCCTTCGTGCTCTGGCGCTTCAACATGGCCGGCAATCAATTCACCAGCGGTGTGCTCTTGTCCGCTTTCCTCATGTTCTGGCTGGTCTCGGATGCCTGGCGCTACCTGCGCTGACCCGGCCACGCGCGCTCATTCAACGGAACCCCCATGCCCCGCGTCCTCTCCGGCATCCAGCCGTCCGGCCAGCTCCACCTCGGCAACTATGCCGGCGCCATCCGCCAGTTCCTCGATCTGCAGAACGCCGGCAACGAGATGTTCGTGTTCGTGGCCTCCTATCACGCGCTGACCTCGACCCGTGATCCGGCGGCGCTGAAGGCGAACATCCACCAGATCGTGGTCGATTACCTCGCCTTCGGCCTCGATCCGGCGAAGAGCGCGATCTACGTCCAGCAAGACGTGCCCGAGGTCACCGAGCTGGCGTGGCTGCTGTCGTGCGTCACGCCGATGTCGTGGATGGAGAAGGCGGTTAGCTACAAGGACAAGCTGGCGAAGGGCATCAGCGCCAACGTCGGCCTGTTCACCTACCCGATCCTGCAGGCGGCCGACATCCTGGCGGTGGACGCCGATG
>JANPIY010000105.1:0-2839 GCA_031425255.1 Planctomycetota bacterium | reverse complement strand
GCTGGAGCGCATCGGCGAATTCGTCCAGCGCCTGGCCCAGCGTTCACGGCCGCTCGCGCACCGGCGATGAGCCGATGAACCGACTATGACTGGTCTAACCGCAGAGGGCGCAGAGGGCGCAGAGCCGAGATATCCCGATCTCTGCGGCCTCTGCGGCCTCTGCGGTTTAAACTGCCTTCCGGCTTTGTGATGCGGGTTCGACGCACACCCGAACTCCGCAGAGCTATCCAGCAGCCAGCCAGAACACCTGACGCTGTTCGTCGTGATCCTGACCGCGCAGACTCGGCCACACTTCGAGGACGCGCAGGCCGGCCCGTGCTGCCAGGGCCGTTAGACCGGCAGCGTCGTAGAGGTGCACGCTTTCGCGCCAGGTCGCGACCTCGACGCCGGGGCGCGAGAGCGTCACGGTCTTCTCGACGCGGCCGTCGCGGATCGTCCGCTCCTCGACCATCCGACCGCAGGAGGTCATGCGTTCGCTGCGCGGCACCAGGGTGCGGGCCACCGCGGTGGGTTCGGCGAGGTCGAGCACCAGGCAGCCACCGGGAGCCAGCAGCCGCCCGGTGACCGCCAGGCACTCGGCATTGCCCGCGTCATCGAAGTAGCCGAACGCGGTGAAGAGCATCAGCACCGCGCCCCAGCCACCGCCCACCGCCGGCGCGCGCATGTCGCACCGCACCAGGCGCTCACGGCATTCGGGCCGGCGTCTCGCGCTGGCCAGCAGGTCGCCGCTGAGGTCGAAACCGAAGGCCGGCAGACCGGCGGCACGCAGCGCGGCGAGATGGCGACCGTTGCCACAGCAGGCGTCGAGGATCGGTCCAGGCGCCCGGCGCAGGCGCGGCACCAGCCCGGCGATCTCGCTCGCCGCCGAAGCATCATCGCGATGGGCGTACAGCGCCTCGTAATGTGGTCCGAACGCGGCCTGCCACCACGGGGCGGCCTCGTCGCCGGTCACTGGGGCACGCGCCGGAAGGTGCTGGTCGCCCAGGGTTGTGCATGGAGCGGGATGAGTTCGGCGAGGCTGTCGACGCAGCGTCTGGCGCCCGCCGCGTGTAGCTCGGCGGCCTTGGCGAGCCCGACCAGGCCAACCGTCAACGTGCCGGCGGCGGCGGCGGCGGTCATGCCGCTGACGCTGTCTTCCAGCGCCAGGCAGCGCTGCGGTGGTACGCCCAGTCGCGCGGCCGCGAGCAGGTAGGGATCGGGCGCGGGTTTGCGGCGTTCGACGTCCTCGTAGCACACGCGGTTCGGGATCCGGCGATCCAGGCCGATGATCTGCAGCGCGAGATGCGCCACCCGCCGTTCGGTCGAGGTCACCAGGCATACCGTCACGCCCTCCTCGAAGGCATGGTCGAGCAGTTCGCGCACACCTGGGCGCAGCTCGAGGCCTTCAGCGCGGTAGATCTCCAGCAGGATGGCGGTCTTGGCTTCCATCCAGGCGAAGACATCCCCCTGCTTGCCGAAGCGCGCCATGAGGTCGAGGTAGAACAGCCGATCGCTCTTGCCGACATTGCCGAAGATCTCGGCCATGCTGAGCTCGATCCCCTGCGTCGCGAGGAAGCGCTGGTGCGCCGCGCAGTGCTTGGGTTCGGAATCGACCGTGGTGCCATCGAAGTCGAGAAGGATGGCGGCAAAAGTGCGAGTGGACATCGCGGCGGACCCTATGTCCCGACCTGCGGCCTGGAAGCCAGGAGATCCGCCGCCGGCCATCCGTGCGGTGAAGCATCGAGAACCTGAAGGCCCCAGGAGCACTCAGGGTGCGGCGCGCAACCAGGCGTCGGGAATCGGCGCCGAGGTCAGGCCCGGACCCGACACCCGCAGGTCCGGCCGGTCCCCAGGCCAGATCAGCGGTTGGGTACCGGGTTTGTTGTAGCGTCCGGCCGCGTCGCCGCGCAGGTCGGCATAGATCACCTCGATGGCGTGCGCGCCCTTGCGCAAGGCCAGCGACCACGAGCCGAGCGCATGCAGCGTGGTGGCGGGATACCATTCGCGCCCATCGATGGACAGGCAGAGTTCGTAGCCGGCCATGATGTTGGGCTGGTAGGATTCGGACGGCGCCTGGAAGGTGTAGAGCCCGTCGGCAGGAATCTCCAGCCAGCCACGGTAACGTGTGGCCCAGGTCGTCCCGGCGGCACCGGCCGGGGCGACGAAGAGCCGGTCGCTGATGCCGGACGCCGCTGGCGTCAGCGACTCGCGCCGCAGCAACAGGTCCTGCCAGCGTCCCACCCAGGTCTCATGGCGGAGACCGGCGATGGTCGCGGGTGGCGTCACCGCCGGCAGGAAGGCCAGCTTGGTGAAGGCGGCGGTGGTCGTCTGTGACGCCAGCGTGCCGCTGAGGGTGCGCGGCAGCGAGGTCACGCCCGGCCGCAGTGCACGCGCCTTGACCACCGTGCTGACGCTGATGGTGAACGGGGCGCGGTAGCGTGGCGAAGCCGGGGTCGGATCGGTGCCGTCGAGGGTGTAGCGGATCTCGGCCTGGGCGCTCGCACAGGACAAGGTGATGGACTGCGACTCGATGAAGGCGGCCTGCTCCGCTGGCGCGATCACCACCGGGGCGAGCGGCGTGAGGACGGGCGTGATGGTGATGGCGCCTCTGCTGATGGCCACCTCCGCATCCCGGCTGGTCAGCGCCACCACCTTGCCGGCCACACTCAGGGTGCTGCACCCCAACACGACCAGGCGGGTGTCGCCACCCGCCGTGGTGGCTACGAGCAATGCTTCGGCCTGGGCCGTCACCTGATCGCCAACCAGCTTGGCGCTGCCATCGACCGCCGCGAGATACACCACCCGCAGGCCATCGGCGAGTCCAGCGCGAAAGCCGATCGCGCCAGCGACCGCCAGGGGT
>JANPIY010000104.1:0-7027 GCA_031425255.1 Planctomycetota bacterium | reverse complement strand
CCGCTTCGCCAGGCAGTCCATCGGCACGCGTGATGTGACTCCAGATCCCAGCTGCACAGTCGTAGCGGGTGAGTCCCGCATTGGTCGCCATCCAAACCGCATCACCCTGTGGATCGTAGGCTAGGTCGTAAACACGTTCCCCCAGGGGCCCGCGATCGATGTCGTAGCGATGCCAACTCCCGCCCGCGAATACTGACACCCCGCATGACGCATGGCCCGCCCAGATCCGGCCACTGCCGTCGCAGGCGATGGCATAGACATGCGTCTCGGCGAGGCCATCTGCGGTGCCGTGGCGCTGCCATTCCGTCCCCCCATTAGCGCCGCGGCTGCTGCACCAGATGCCCTGATCCTCGGTCCCGACCCACAATTCGCCCGCACGATCCCGGCACAGGCTGGTGATGAAAGCGGCCTGCTTCTGGGGATCCCAATTGATTGCCAGCGACCTCACAGTGGGTTTCCCCGCTTCGCCACCGACGAGCACACTCAGCAGGAGCTGGAGGAATCCGGTCGCGAGCACCAGGAAACTCACAGCGGTCGAAGCAAGCGACCTCCATGATGACCAGGACATAAACCTCCCGCTATTTGAGGAGAAACACGGAGGTGAAATAACTTGGAAAATTAGAGAGTCAAGCGCAGAGACATGACCGTGTTTCCCTTTCATGGGCAGGCAGGTGAGCGGACTTCATAATGATGAGTCGTGGTGCGAGCGATAATTGTTTAGTCATTGATCGCAGCATTGAGACAAAACATTGGAATTACCGGTTCACACCGCGTAATGGCCCGAGTGGGGTCGAAACGAGCGGACCCCGGGGGGAGCCATCGCAATGATCTCATGAGAATCGCAGGTGTGATTGGGGAGAACCAGAGTGCGGAAGGCTGGAATTCTCTTCCCGCGTCACTGCCCCGTGGCAATGAAGTCATCCACCGTCGGCAGGCGGTCGCGTTTGACGCCCAGCCGCGGGCGGCAGGCCAGCAGGCCCTTGGTGTACGGATGCTGCGGGTTGGCGTAGACCTCCGCCACGGGGCCCTGCTCCACCACCTGGCCGTGACGCATCAGCACCACGCGGTCGGCGAGTTCGGCGACCACGCCCAGGTCGTGGGTGATGAAGAGCACCGCCATGCCGCGTTCGCGCTGCAGGCGTTTGATCAGATCGAGGATCTGCGCCTGGATGGTGACGTCGAGCGCGGTGGTCGGTTCGTCGGCGATCAGCAGCTGGGGACCGCAGGCCAGCGCGATGCTGATGCAGATGCGTTGACGCATGCCGCCCGAGAGCTCATGGGGATATTGATCATACCGCGTCTTCGGCTGCGGGATCCCGACCTGCTCGAACAGTTCGATGACCCGCGCCTTGCGTCCAGCGGCGTCGAGCGTGGTGTGCAGTTCGAGCGCCTCCGCCACCTGTGCGCCGCAGGTCCAGGTTGGATTGAGCGCCGTCATCGGCTCCTGGAAGATCATGCCGATCTCGCCGCCGCGCAGCTTGCGCAGGCGGGTCGGGGACATGCGCAGGATGTCCTCGCCCTTCCAGAGGATGCGACCGGTCGGATAGGTCGCCGGCGGTTCCTGCAGCAAGCGCAGCGCCGACATCGACGACACGCTCTTGCCCGAACCGGATTCGCCGACCAGCGCCACCACCTCGCCTACACCGACGTTGAAGGTCACGCCGCGGACGGCCTCGGCGGTGCGACGGGCGGTGACGAAGCTCACCCTCAGGTCGTCGAACTGCAGCAAGGTCTCGGTCATGGGCTCACCGTTCGCTTTTGGGATCGAAGGCATCGCGCAGGCCATTGCCGATCAGGTTGAGGCAGGTCACCAGGACGAAGACCGCCAGACCAGGGGCATAGATGAGCCACGCATAATTGATGTTCTCACGGCCCTCGTTGAGCAGCAGGCCCCACGACGGTGAGGTGGGATCGCCCAGGCCGATGAAGGCCAGTCCCGATTCGGTCAGCACGGCGCCAGCGATGCCGAAGGTGCCGGAGATGATCAGCGGCGCCATGGTGTTGGGCAGGATGTGGCGGAACATGATGCGCCAGCGCGACACGCCGATGGCCTCGGCCGCCACCACGTAGTCGCGTACACCCTGGCTGAGGAACTCGCCACGCACCAGGCGCGCGGTGCCCGCCCAGCCGGTCAAGCCGAGCACCAGCATGATGACGAAGATGCTGCGGCTGGTCATCGCCACCACCGTCAGCACCAGGATGAAGGTGGGGAAGCACATCATGATCTCGACCAGGCGCTGGAGCAGGAGGTCGACCACGCCGCCGACATAACCCGACAAGGCGCCGATGAGGACGCCGATCAGCATGGCGAGTCCCGTGGCGACCAGGCCGATGGTCAGCGAGATGCGCGCGCCGAACAGCATGGTGGCGGCAACGTCGCGGCCGCTGACATCGGTGCCGAGCCAGAAGCGCGCCCCGGTGGCGGGATTGACCTTTCCTGGCGCCGCGAGGTTGACGCCAGGATAGGTGGCGCCCACGCGGTGCGGCACCGGCGCGAAGAGCGCGAAGGACAACTCGGGAGGACGGGCAGCGACCACCGCTGAACTGGTGCAGGTACTGCCTGGACGGTACTCCCATGCGCTCTTCCAGCCTGGGGCGATCGGCAGCCACATGGCGGCGAACCACAGGCCGACCAGCACACCGGTGCCGGCGAGCAGGCGGCGCCCGGTGCTCCAGCGCCGACGCAGCAGCCACCCGGCGATGGCTAGGAACGGCAGCAGCAGGGCGAGCAGATTGAACAGCAGGTCGTGCGCCCGTTCATATGAGCTGCGGTTGAAGAGGTCGGCGATCAGCGGCGAGCGCAGGCCCGCGCCGTCCACCCACACCAGGGCCACCTCGCTGGCGAGGAAGGGCGCGTAGATCGCCACCAGCACCACTGCCAGCAGCACCCAGCTGGCGATCCGCACCGAGGTGCCGCTCCAGAAACGCTGCAGGGCCATCTGCCCTGGGCTGGCGGTGGCGTGCTCAGGCATATTTCGCCCGGATGCGCGGATCGACCACCGCATAGAGCAGGTCGGACACCAGGATGCCGACCAGCAGCAGACCGACCGAGATCACTGTCGCGCCCATCAGCAGCGGGCCGTCCTGCTGCTTGGCCGCCTCAAGCAGCAGCATGCCCAGACCAGGGATGCTGAAGATGTATTCGACCACCAGGAAGCCACCGAACAGCTCGGCCAGCAGGCCGGCGCCCAGGGTGATCATGGTGATCATGCTGTTGGGCACCGCATGGCGGTAGATCACGGTGTCCTCATCGACGCCCTTGGAGCGCGCGCTGCGCACGTAATCGGAGTCCAACTGCTCCAGCAGATTGCCGCGCATATAACGCGAGAGGCTGGTGAAGGAGCCGTAGCACAACACCAGCAGGGGCAGGAAGCCATGCCAGGCCAGATCCAGGAGGTACTGCGGCGTGGTCATCCACAATGAATCGTCGGATGACAGCCCACGGCTGGGGAACCACGCCTTGCCGCTCGCGGTGTCGGTACACAGGTGGTGCAGCATCAGCGTGCCGATGAAGAAGCTGGGCACCGACCACAGCAGGAACAGCGCGTTGGTGGTCACGCGGTCCTCGAGCGAGCCCATACGCCGCGCCGAGCGGATGCCGATCAGGATCGAACCACCCCACGCCACCGCGATGGAGATGAAATTGAGCCAGAAGGAGATGTGCCAGCGTTCACCGATGACCGCGAAGACGTAGTCGCCGCGGGTCTCGCTGTAGAGCGTCAGGGTGCACAGCTTGACCACGAAGTCGTTGAAGCCGGTCTCGCTGAACATCGCCCCCCAGGCCCGTGCCGGGCTGTGCGCGAAGTCGGCGCGGTTGCGCTCGAACAAGGCGAGCAGCTCCTGACGTTTGGCGGCATAGGCCGGATCGGCGACACCCTCGGGGAAGCGCAGCTTGCGCAGCTCGAAGTTGCGTCGCTGGATGCGCTCCTGCTCCCCTGGGGCGAGCGCACCGAGGTCCTCGACGTTGAGCGGGTGGTAGGCGCACAGCGTGAAGGCCACGCTCGCCGCGCCATGCAGGTGCATCAGCGCGTCATCGCGCAGCACCTCCGCCAGCGGTTCGACCGCGAAGTGCCCGACCAGCCACAGGCCGGTCTCAGCGCGCGAGCGCCGGCTCTCCACCGCGCCTGGGCGGCGCAGGCCGGCTTCCAATTGCGGGACGATGTCCTCCTTTGTCAGGAAGCCGCGCAGATTGATCAGCGCCGGCAGGTCGTTGCCGGTCCGACGGAAGCGCGCCAGGTGGTTCTCCAGCGCGGTGAAGGTGGTCTCGCTGCGCCTGGACCCCCCCTTCGAATCGGTGGCCCCCTCCTTGCCCGCCTGCTGCTGCATCGCCTCGGTCAGCGACCCGCTCTGGAAACGCAGCACCACGAAATTGATCAGCAGGATGCCGACGAACGTCGGGATCATCAACAGCAGACGGCGAAGAGTGTAGCCCAGCACGTCCGGATCTCAGTTGCGGTAGTGCCAGAACAGCGGCGAACGCCTCATCAGCGGATGGAACTGGTCCAGTCCGGTGGTCACCCCGTCGAGGTAGCGTTCACTGGCCGGTGGGCCCTGGTTCTGCCAGCACAGCACCCCCGATTCGATGCGGAAGAAGGTATAGGGCTGCTCCTCATGCAGGATCGCCTGCAGTTGTTTGGCGAGGGCGATGCGCGCCGGCACCTCGAAGGTCAGGCGCAACTGGTCCGCGAGCTGGTCGAGCCTGGGATTGGCGAAGCCGCAATGGTTCGACGAACCAGGCAGGGTCGCCTGGCTGGAATGCCACAGCTGGAAGTAGTCGACGTCCCAATCCATGCTCCAGATGCCGACGCAGGCATCGAAGTCCTTGTCCTCCCACACCCGCATCAGTTCCTTGAACTCGAGGGTCTTGAGCTGGAGGTCGACGCCGATCTTGCGCAATTCGTCACGGAAGATCAGCAGGCACGAATCCCACTCCGGAGCATCCTGATAATATTTGACGGTGAAGCGCATCGGCTTGCGCACGCCGTCGACCTCGTTGTCGAGGATGCCATCGCCATCGCTGTCACGCCAGCCGGCGGCGGTGAGCAGCTCCTTGGCCTTGTTGAGGTCGAAGTCGTAGGGCTTGAGCTCGCGGTTGTAGTAATCGCTGTCGGGATGCACATCGCTGAGCATGGGCGCGCCGAGGCCATGGAAGACCTCCTTGAGCAGGCGCTCCTTGGGAAAGGCGTGGCTCATCGCCTGGCGCACGCGCTTGTCCTTGAACAGCGCCGTGCGCATGTTCCAGCCGAGGTAGGAGAAACGCATCAGCTTGACGATCTCCCAGCCGAAAGCGCCCTCACGCCCGGCCTTGCTGTTGTTGGGATCGATGGCGGCGAAACGTGGCTCGTGGCGGTCGATGATCTCCGACTTGTACTGCGAGGGGCGCAGGGAATAGGCGCTCGCATCACCGTTCTTGAACGCCACCAGCATGGCATCCGCCTGCTTGACCGCGCAGTTCCAGATCACCGACTCGAAGTGGGTGCCGGCACCCCAGTACTGCGGGTTGCGGCGGAACACCACCTTCTGATCCGGCTCGAACGACTCGAGGATGTAGGCGCCCACGCCGATGGCTTGGCGTTCCTGGTCGAACCAGTGGTCGTTGAACTGGATGCCCACGGTGGAAGGGGTGATCGCCGTGCCGTCACGGTTCCTGGTGTAGATGTGGCGCGGCAGCGGCAGGAGCGACAGGCTGGAGCTCAGGCTGGTGTAGACCTTGCGCTTCCAGGTGAGGCGGAACGTGTGGTCGTCCACCGCCTCCCATTTGACCAGGTCCTCGTAATACGATTTGAGGTTGGGGCAGCGCACGTCGGGATTCTGCAGCATCTCGATGCCGAAGACGAAGTCGTGCGCGGTCAGCGGGACGTCCTGGTCGAGCCAGGCAAACTCCTTGCGCTGCGCCAGTTGCGAGCGCTGCCACACCACGCCCGTGCGGATGGTGAAGGTGTAGACCTTGTAATCGTCACTGATGACGCACGACTCGGCGAGTTGCGACATCCATTGCTCGGGACAGCGGGGATGGCGGAAGCACAGCGAATCGGAGATCGCGTCGTGCACATCGCTGGTCGGTCCCGATCCGTCGGTGATCGGATTCAGACTCTTCGAGGTGGAACCGAACGACTTCCGCGTGCCGCCCACCCATTCCGCACGGAAGTGCGAGCGGTCGTAGGGCAGCAGGAAATTCACCCCGAGCTTGGGATTGCCATCGCGCGCGGGATCCGGCTGCTCGACCACGGGCGTCGGCGCGACCGTCTGGGTGCCGGTGGGCGCGGCGGCCACCGGCGCGCTGCTGCGTGCCGCCAGCTGCTGGGTGGCGCGGCTGAGCTGATCGATGGACTTCTTGAGGTCGCCGAGTTGCTCGGTCTGGCGCGAGCGGTCGATGACCACCACCAGCAGCAGGAGGGCGACGATTCCCAGCAGGACAACCTTGAGCACATTCATCGGCGGACCTCGCAGGCGGAGGAGGCTATGGGAACGTCCGAGGTCCGGAAGCCGGCAAACGTCGCGGCGGGGTGCCGCGCCCTACGCGCCCGGTCGACCGGCGACTGGCCAACCGCCAATGGCAATCGACAACCATCGACAGTATTTAACACAGAGCCCCTTGGCGGCATGGCCGCTTCTAGTAGCTGGTCAGCAACCGAGTCCCTCGATGGCCACCTATCCCATGGAGGGAGATGATATTTGCCACAGAGCCCACAGAGCGCACAGAGGTAACCAGCTCTTCTCAGTGCGCTCCGGGAGCTCTGTGGTGAATATCGGCTGTCGGTCGCCGATGAGGAAGTTGCCTGGAAGCTCACGGAGGCCACAGAGGCCACAAAGCTGGGCAGAGCTCCGCCCGTCCTCCTGGTGACGCCCCCCTTGGTGGGAGCGGTCCACCCGCGGCGGGCAATCATCGCGCTCCCAGCACCGACGCCGACAGGGGCGCGGATACCCACCATGGCTCTTCTCCGTGGCCTCTGTGGCCTCTGTGGCAATGCCTTTTCTCTGGCGCCGACGCTGGTCAGGCGCTGACGAGCACGCGATAGAGCCCGAG
>JANPIY010000103.1:0-15852 GCA_031425255.1 Planctomycetota bacterium | reverse complement strand
TCACCACCAGCACGACCTGTGGCTTGGCCTTGACCGCTGCCACCGGCATCCCCTACCGCCACCTGTTCCAGGAACTCGCCGCGCGGCTGGTCGCAGGAAACCGACCCACCTGAGCGTGCTCCGTCACCGCGACCGCAGGCGAGTCAAAGCCCATGCGTTCGTTCTCACGGCAGTTCCAACCGCAGCGCACGCCCAGGGCGCCGAACTGGGAATCTCGCCTCTGCGGCCTTCTGCGGCTGGACCAGTCGCCGCCGCCGGTCAAGCACCTGCTCTTCCTGCCGATCATGTTCCTCGTCCCCCCTCTTTCCCGACGCAGGTCCGGCGCCATCCTGCCGCGCTTCCGCGGAGTCGTTGATTGCCCACGTCCCCCACGACGGTGTTTCGTCGCCTGCTCGGCACTCATCCGCAGCACCGTGATGACCAGGATCAGGTCCCCCCCAGGGGCGATCTGTTCAGCCTCGATGAGCTCGCAGCCCATGCGCGTTCGCTCGCCGCGCGGCACCATGTGCATCTGCGCGCCAGCGGCGATCCCCTGCTGGCGCGGCTCACGGGCAACGAACAGCGCCTGACGCGGGCCTACACCGCCGTGGTGGCGGCGGCCAAGGCCGGCCGCCGCCTGCCGCCCGCGGCCGACTGGCTGCTCGACAACCACTACCTGATCGAGGAGCAGATCCGCACCGCGCAGCGGCATCTGCCGCGCGGTTACAGCCGCGAGCTGCCGCGCCTGAAGGACGGCATCCACCACAATCACCCGCGCGTGTACCTGATCGCCGCCGAGCTCATCGCCCACATCGACGCGCGTGTCGATGCCGAGAGCGTGTCGACCTTCGTCAGCGCCTGGCAGGAGGTCGCCGACCTCACGCTCGGCGAACTGTGGGCCATCCCGATCATGCTGCGCCTGGCGCTGATCGAGGATCTGCGTCAGGTCGCCGAGCACCTCGCGCGGGTGCTGGTGGTGCGCGAAGAGGCCGGACGCTGGGCCGATCGTCTGATCGAGGTGGCGGACAAACATCCCAGCGACCTGGTGCTGGTGCTGGCCGAACTCTCTGCCGCCACCCGCCAGGCCGACCTGCTCTCGCCGCCCTTCATCGCCGAGCTCACCCGCCGCCTGCAGGGACTCAATCCCGTGCTGGCGGTGGCGCTGACCTGGCTGGAGCAGCGCCTCGGCGAACAGGGCACCACCATCGAGCAGGTGGTGCGCGCCGAGAACCAGTCGCAGGCCACCGACCAGGTGTCGATGGGCAACGGCATCACCAGCCTGCGCTCGTTGTCGGCGATCAACTGGCGCGGCTTCGTCGAAAGCCTCAGCCGCGTCGAACGCACGCTGCGCGAGGATCCCGCCGGGGTCCATCAGCGCATGGATTTTGCCACCCGCGACCAATACCGCCACATGGTCGAAGAGCTCGCCAAGCAGAGCCGGCAGAGCGAGGCGGCGGTGGCCAAGCAGGTGCTCGACCTGACGCGCGAACGTGCTGTCCGCCTGGGTGCCAGCCATCGCGAGGCGCACGTCGGTTTCTTCCTGATCGATCGCGGCCGCCGCCTGCTCGAGCGCGCGCTGGGCGCCCGCCGCGGCCTCATCGGCGGCACCGGCGCGCTGCTGCGACGCTGGCCGCTGACGAGCTACCTCGGGGCCATGGCGCTGCTGGTCGGCGGCACCACCGCGCTCGCCGGCTGGTGGTTGTGGCTCTACGCCATCCCAGGGTGGGCGCTGGGCCTGCTGCTGACGCTGGTGGCGCTGACCGCCAGCCAGTGCGCGGTGACCATCGTCAACTGGCTGGTGACCATGGTGGTCAAGCCGGTGGCCCTGGCGCGCCTCGATTTCGATCGCGGCATCCCTGCCGATCACCGCACCCTGGTCGTCATCCCGACCCTGATGCGCAAGCCCGCCGACGTCGAATCCCTGCTCGATGGCCTGGAGGTGCGCTTCCTCGCCAATCCCGATCCGCAGTTGGACTTCGCCTTGCTGACGGATTTCGGCGACGCCGCCAGCGAGCACCTGCCCAGCGATCAGGCGTTGATCGAGCTCGCGGTACGCGGCGTCGACGAGCTCAACGCCAAGTACGAACATCTGCGGCCGCACGTGTTCCAGCTCTTCCACCGGCCGCGGCGCTGGAACCCGGGCGAGAACACCTGGATGGGCTGGGAGCGCAAACGCGGCAAACTCGAGGACCTCAACGCCCTGCTGCTCGATGGCGAGCGCGCGCGCTTCAGCGTCATCACCGGTGAGCCCAGCCGGTTCGCCGAGTACCGCTTCGTCATCACCCTCGATACCGACACCCAGCTACCACGCGATGCCGCGCGCGAGCTGGTGGGCACCCTGGCGCATCCGCTCAACCGGCCGTGCTTCGATGCCCACGGCCGCATCACCGACGGCTACGCGATCCTCCAGCCGCGCGCCGCGATCAACCTGCCGAGCGCCGGAAAATCGTGGTTCGCGCGCCTGTTCTCCGGCGAGCCGGGCATCGATCCCTACAGCCGCGCGGTGTCCGACGTCTACCAGGACCTCTTCAGCGAAGGGTCGTTCGTCGGCAAGGGCATCTACGATCCCGCCGCCTTCCGGCGGGCGCTGCACGGGCGCTTCCCCGACAACCACATCCTCTCGCACGATCTCATCGAGGGCAGTCTGTCGCGCTCCGGTCTGGTCAGCGACGTGCTGGTGTTCGAGGACCATCCCTCGCGCTACGGCGCCGACGTCAGCCGCCGTCAACGCTGGACGCGCGGCGACTGGCAGCTGCTGCCCTGGTTGATGCCGCGCGTGCCGACCGCGGCGGGCCGCACCGCACGCAATCCCCTCACCCCGCTGGCGCGCTGGAAGCTGTTCGACAACCTGCGCCGCGGCCTGGTGGCGCCGGCGCTGCTCGGCCTGCTGCTGGTGTCGTGGCTGGCCCTGCCGGACAACGGCATCCTGGTGCCGTTGGTGCTGGCCCTGGTGATCGCCCCGGTGGCCTTGGGTGCGTTCACCGGCCTGCTGCGCAAACCGATCGATCTCCCGCTGGTGATGCACCTGCGGCTGCAACGCGACGCCATGCTCGGACAGCTGGTCCAAGTGCTGCTCGGCCTGGTGTTCCTGCCGTACGAGACGGTGGTGACGCTGGAGGCGATCCTGCGCACCACCTGGCGCATGTGCGTGAGCCGACGCCGCCTGCTGGAATGGACCACTGCCAGCGACGCCGAACGCAACACCGCCAGCAGCTTCGTCGGCGTGCACGTGGCGATGTGGAGTGCGCCCGCGCTGGCCCTGGCCGCCGCCGCGCTCATGCAGGTGCAGGGACCGGTCCTGCCCATCGACGCGCTGCCGCTGCTGGTGGCCTGGCTGCTGGCACCGGCCATCGCCTGGTTCATCAGCCGGCCGCTGGATGGACGGCGCAACGAGCTCGACCCCAGGCAGCGGCAGTTTCTGGGCCGCATCGCGCGCAAGACCTGGCGCTATTACGAGACCTTCGTCGGCCCCGACGACCACTGGCTGCCGCCCGACAACTACCAGGAGCACCCCTTGGGCGTGGTCGCCCATCGCACCTCGCCGACCAATCTGGGGCTTGGTCTGCTCGCCAACCTGGCGGCCTACGACCTGGGGTATGCGCCGCTGCCGCGGGTGATGGATCGCATCGAGCAGGCGCTGGCGGCGATGGAGAAGCTCGAACGCCACCGCGGCCATTTCTTCAACTGGTACGACACCCGCACGGCCAAGGCGATCGCGCCGTTCTACATCTCGATGGTCGACAGCGGCAACCTCTGCGGCCACCTGCTGGTGCTGCGCCAGGGCCTGCTCGAACCGCTCGAAGGACCGGTGCTGCGCACCACCTTGTTCAACGGCCTGCGCCATACCTTCGCCCTGGTGGTCGAACATGCGACGGTGGCGCAGGCGCGCGCCGGCGGTTCGACGCAGGGCTGGATGGGGCGACTCGGCGAGTTCCAGAAACTGTGGGCCGACCTCGACCGCGACCTCCGCCAACCGCCGGAAGGGCTCAGCGCTTGCCTCGCGCTGTTGGCGCGCTGCATCACCGTGGCGAGCGATTTCGTCACCAACGTCGCCACTGCCAGCGATGAAGAGCTGCGCTGGTGGGCCGGCGCCTTCGAGCAGGAATGCCGCGACCACCGCGACCACCTCGAAGCCATCGCACCGTGGTCGCGCCTGCCACCGGTGCCCGACATCCTCTTCGACCTGCCGCTCGACGATGGCAAACACCTCGCCGGCCTGCGCACCGCGCTGACGCGCCTCGACCAGTCGCTGACGCTGGAGGAGATCGCCGGCTTCCAGGGTTCGTTGCTGCCGCAGCTCGACTGGTTCCTCGACGAATACGGGCAGCGCACCGACGCCCCGATCAAGACCGCGATCACTTGGATCGCCAGCCTGCGCATGCAGGTCAGCGTCGCCGCCGATCGCGCCGAGAGCTTCCGCACGCGTCTGAACAGCATGGCGGCACAGGCCGGCGGCCTGGCTGTGATGGAGTGGGGCTTCCTCTTCGACCGCGGTCGCGAGCTGTTCGCCATCGGCTTCAACCTCTCCGACAACCGCCTCGACAACAGCTATTACGATCTGCTCGCCAGCGAGGCCCGACTCGGCAGCTTCGTCGCCATCGCCCAGGGCCAGATCCCGCAGGACCACTGGTTCACCCTCGGCCGCCTACTGACCTCGACGCGAGCGGCACCGGCCCTGCTGTCATGGGCGGGTTCGATGTTCGAATACCTCATGCCGAGCCTGGTGATGCCGACCTATACTGGCACCCTGCTCGACCAGACCTGCCGCGCGGTGGTGCGCCGCCAGATCGACTACGGTCGCAGCCGGGGCGTGCCGTGGGGCATCAGCGAATCGGGCTACAACCTCACCGACGCCCAGCTCAACTATCAATACCGCGCCTTCGGCGTGCCCGGACTCGGGCTCAAACGCGGCCTGGCCGACGACCTGGTCATCGCGCCCTATGCCAGCGCCATGGCGCTGATGGTGCTGCCGGCTGAAGCCTGCGCCAACCTCCAGCGCCTGGCCGTGCTCGGTCACGAGGGCCAGTACGGTTTCTACGAGGCGGTCGACTTCACCCCCGCGCGCATGCCGCACGGTACCACCGGCGCCGCGGTGCGTTCGTTCATGGTCCACCACCAGGGCATGTCGCTGCTGGCGCTCGATGCGGTGCTGTGCGATTGGCCGATGCAGCGGCGCTTCCTCGCCGATCCCTTGTTCAAGGCCACCGAGCTGCTGCTGCAGGAGCGCATCCCCAAGACCGTGCCGGTGGTGTATCCGCATGCTGCCGAGGCCGGCATCGACCGCGTCGCCGCCGTCACCCCGGAAGCGACCATGCGGGTGTTCACCAACCCGGCCGCCAGCCAGCCAGAGGTCCACCTGCTGTCGAACGGGCGTTACCACCTGCTGATCACCGACGCTGGCGGCGGCGTCAGCCGCTACAAGGGCACCGCCCTGACGCGGTGGCAGGAGGACGCCACGCGCGATGCGTGCGGGACGTTCTGCTACCTGCGCGATATCGACCGCGGCGCCACCTGGTCGACGGCGTGGCAGCCGATCGGAGCCGTGCCGACCTCCTACGAGGCGGTGTTCCTGCAAGGGCGCGCCGAGTTCAAACGCGTCGATCACGACATCGAGACGCGCACCGAGATCGCGGTCTCGCCCGAGGACGATGTCGAGCTGCGGCGCGTGACCCTGATCAACCGCTCGCGCCAGATCCGCGTCATCGAGCTGACCACCTACGCGGAGTGCGTGCTCGCTCCGGCCGACGCCGACGCGGCGCATCCGGCCTTCAGCAAACTCTTCGTCCAGACCCGCTACGAGGCCGACAAGGGCGCGCTGCTGTGCTGGCGCCGACCGCGCACGCCAGGCGAACGGCCGCCGTGGTTCGTCCACCTCACCAGCGTGCGGGGCAACGAGGTCGGCACGGCCTCCTTCGATTCGGCGCGCGAATCGTTCCTTGGCCGCAACCGCACGCCGGCGGCGCCGCTGGCCCTGGAAGGCGTCGGTCCCCTCGCCGGCACGAGCGGCGCCGTGCTCGATCCGATCGTCGCGCTGCGTCGCACGGTGTCGCTGCAGCCTGGGGAGACCGCGGTGATCGATCTGGTCTTCGGCGCCGCCGACGACGAGCAGGGCGCGCTCGACATTGCCGCGCGCTACCGCGACCGCCGCCTGGCCGACCGCATCATCGGTCTGGGCTGGACGCACAGCCAGGTGGTGCTCGGCCAGCTCGGCGCGAGCGAGGCCGAAGCGCAGATCTATGGCCGCCTGGCGGGTTCGGTGGTGTTCGCCACGCCGCTGCGGCGGGCAGCCGCGAACCTGTTGATCGCCAACCGCCGCGGCCAATCCGGGCTGTGGGGATTCGGCATCAGCGGCGACCTGCCGATCGTGCTGCTGCGCCTGACCGATTCGACCCGCACCGAACTGGTGACCCAGCTGGTCAATGCCCACGCCTACTGGCGGCTCAAGGGCCTGGCGGTCGACCTGGTGATCTGGAACGAGGACCATTCGGTCTATCGTCAGGCGGTCACCGAACGCATCGTCGGATTGATCGCCTCCGGCGTCGGCGCCGGCATGCTCGACAAGCCGGCCGGCATCTTCGTCCGGCGCTCCGACCAGATGTCGGACGAGGATCGCACGCTGTTCCAGGCGGTGGCGCGCGTAGTTATCTCCGACGCCAGCGGCAGCCTGGCGCAGGTGGTGGAGCGCCGCACCAAGGTCGAGCCGCCGCTGCCCAGGCTGGTGCCGGCGCGGGGCCACGGCGATTACCAACCGGCGGTGCGCCGCGTACCCACCGATCTGCGCCTGTTCAACGGCTACGGCGGCTTCAGTCCCGATGGCACGGAATACGTCATCACCCTGGCCGAGGGCCAGAGCACCCCGGCTCCGTGGGTCAACGTGCTGGCCAACGAACACTTCGGCACTGTCGTCAGCGAAGCCGGCGCGGCCTACACCTGGGACGGCAACTGCCACGAACGCCGGTTGACGCCATGGCACAACGACGCCGTCAGCGATGGCTGCGGCGAAGCGCTCTACCTGCGCGACGAGGACAGCGGCCGGGTGTGGTCACCGACACCGTGGCCGCTGCGCAGCGGCAGCTTCACCATCCGCCATGGCTTCGGCGCCAGCGTCTTCGAGCACCAGGAGGCCGGCATCGTCAGCGAACTGACGGTGTTCGTGCCGCTCGACGTGCCGGTGAAGGTCTGCCGGTTGCGCCTGCGCAACACCACCGCCCGGGCGCGCCGGCTGACCGCCACCGGCTATGTCGACTGGGTGCTGGGCGAACACCGCGACCGTTCGGCCCCGTTCGTCGTCACCGAGATCGATCGCCGCAGCGGCGCGCTCCTGGCGCGCAACCACTACAGCACCGAGCGCACCGAGCGCATCGCCTTCTACGCGGTCAGCGAGCCGCTGCGCACGGTCACCGGCGACCGTACCGAATTCATCGGCCGCTGCGGCAGCCTGCGCCAGCCGGCGGCGCTGATGCGCACTCGCTTGTCGGGGCGCACCGGTGCCGGGCTCGACCCCTGCGCGGCGATGATGGTACCGCTCGAGCTGCCGGAAGGCGCCGAACGCGAGGTGGTGTTCCTGCTCGGCGCCGGTGATTCGCCGGAGGCGATCGCCAGCCTGGTGCAGCGCCTGCAAGGCCGCGCCGCCATCGCCAACGCCCTCGACCAGGTGCAGTCGCACTGGCGGCGACTGCTCGGCACGGTGCAGGTCGAGACCCAAGACCCCTCCATCGATCTGCTGGTCAATGGCTGGCTACCGTATCAGGTGCTGGCCTGCCGGCTGTGGGCGCGCAGCGGCTTCTACCAATCGGGCGGCGCCTTCGGCTTCCGCGATCAACTGCAGGACGTGCTCGCCCTGCTGGCCATCGATCCCGCGCTGACGCGCACGCACCTGCTGCGCGCGGCCGCCCGCCAGTTCCGCGAAGGCGATGTCCAGCACTGGTGGCATCCGTCCTCGGGACGCGGCGTGCGCACGCGCATCAGCGACGATCTGCTGTGGCTGCCCTATGCCACCGCGCGCTACGTCGCCGTGACCAACGACACCGGCGTGCTGAACGAGATGGTGCCCTTCCTGGATGGCCGCACGCTGCGCGAGGACGAGGAGAGCTGGTACGACCAGACCCGCGTCAGCGAAGAGAGCGCGACGCTGCACGAACACAATTGCCGCGCCATCCGCCACGCCTGCCGTTTCGGCGTCCACGACCTGCCGCTGATGGGCAGCGGTGACTGGAATGACGGCATGAACCTGGTGGGCGCCAAGGGCACCGGTGAAAGCGTCTGGCTGGGTTTCTTCCTGCATCACGTCCAGCACCTCTATGGCGCGGTGGCGCATGCCCATGGCGACCACGACTTCGCCGTGGAATGCGACGTCCAGGCGCGCCGCCTGCGCGCCGCCATCGACACCCACGCCTGGGACGGGGCGTGGTACCGCCGCGCCTGGAGCGATGACGGTACGGTGATCGGTTCGGCGGATTCGCCCGAATGCCGCATCGACTCGCTGCCGCAGAGCTGGGCGGTGTTCACCGGCGTCGGCGATCCGGCCCGCGCGCGCACGGCGATGGACTCGGTGGCGCGCCTCCTGGTCGATCCCGCCGCCGGCGTCATCCGCCTGCTCGATCCGCCCTTCGACCACTCCGCCATCGACCCTGGGTACATCAAGGGCTACCTCCCTGGGGTGCGCGAGAACGGCGGCCAGTACACCCACGCCGCGGTGTGGGTGGTGATGGCCACCGCGCTGCTGGGCGAACACGACCGGGCGTGGGAGCTGTTGCGCCTGATCAATCCGTTGCGGCACGGCGCCACAGCTTCCGACATCGCGGTCTGGCGCGTCGAGCCCTATGTGCTGCCGGCCGACGTTTACGGGGTGGCGCCGCATGCCGGGCGCGGCGGCTGGTCGTGGTACACCGGTTCGGCCGGCTGGATGTACCGCCTGATCACCGAGACCCTGCTCGGGCTGGAACGCACCGGCGATCAGCTGCGGGTCCTGCCGCGCCTGCCAGGCGGCTGGAGCGGATTCGCGGTGCGCTACCGCTTTGGTCAGGCGGTCTACCGCATCCAGGTGCGCATCGCCGATCAGGCGCGCGTGACCGTCGATGGGATGGAACAGGCCGATGGCGCCATCCCGCTGCGCGACGAACCCGGCGAGCGGCAGGTGGTGGTGGAGATCGCTCGCGCGGTTCTTTGAAGGTCGTTCGCAATCGATCGACGGTTACGAAGTGCAAGGTGCAAGGTGCGAGGTTTCGTGGGCAACGCCGCTCATCACGGCTTTCCCAGCAGGGCCGCCTTGAGGTCGTCGTCGACGGCATGCTCGCCGATCCAGATCGCGAACAGCGCCTTGGCGAATTCAGCGCCGGGGACCGTGCCGCGTGCCGCGCCGTTGATGCGCATGGTGGTGCCGGTTCCTGGCAGGTAGTCGATGGCCATCACGTCGCCTTCGACCACCGCCGGGTAGAGCGCGTTGAAGGCGGCGACCTCGGTGGCGATGGCGGTCACCGCGGCGGCGTCGCGCCCCTGGTTGATGGTGCCGTTGGTGGCCTCGACCAGTTGGTCCGCGGTGAAGCCGCGGCGGTAATGGAACTCGATCCGCCTGGGTATCTCGCCGAGCGCGGTCTCAGTAGTAGCGGCCGGGGGCAGGTAGAGCGCGGCGACGTAGATCTTAACGAACCACTTCCAGCGCAGCAGCTCGGCGCCCCGCAGGGCGAGCTCCTGATCGCCGACCCGGCTCGCCGGTGCCAGGCGGACGCCGGCGACCTCCTGGGCGTCAGCGTGAACGCAGATGAACAACCAGGCGGCTAGGCCGAGGATGATGGGTCGAGGCATGGTCGGCTCCGAAGTGTCGGTTTTGTCCCGGCACCGGGTCGCCTGGCAAAGTGAAACCCCACCCCCGTCCACGTCGCCCGCGGCAGGCTGGCCGGATGGACGGTTCCACGGTCCGCCCATACCGGGCCGAGTGTGGAACGGTATGGCACTCGCCCGGGCCCACCGTGCGACCTGGGGTTTGGCGGTTGGCCACCGCCCACCTACGCTCCCCACACGATTCTCACGAGGTCTCACATGAACCATTCCGATGCCGTACGGCTGCCTGATTGGCTGGTCCAATCCCTGGCCAAGGACGCGGCGTTCCGCGTACTGACCATGGACGGCCTGGGGTGGATCGATCCCTACACCGGCCAGGTGGTGGCGGCCCCCTTCGGCCATCAGGAGGTGGCGATGCGCCACCTGGCCGCCAACAAGCCGTGGCTGTCGCTCAAGCCGAAGGCGCTGAAGGACCTGCTCTACCAGCGCTGGCTGCACTACCTGCGGCACCACCTCGAATTCATCGAGCAGCTGCGCATCTTCAAACAGGGCCTGTGGCTCAACCCGTATACCGGCCAATGGATCGGCGGCATCGCCCTGGAGGGCAACCGCATCACCGCCGCCACCATCGACGACCTGGCGCGCACCCTGGGCAAATGCGATGAGGCGCAGTCGGGCAAGATGCTGGAGAAGTTCCGCCTCGACCTGCTGGTGGCCAACGGTCCCGATCCGCGCCTGCTCACCGAGCAGGAGACCGGGGCCTATCGCAATCTGAAGGCCAAGACCGACTTCCAGTCGGTGAAGACCCAGTTCCTCAAGATGCTGTGCAAGCCGCCGCGGCTCGACAACTACCAAATCGTGCTGCGTTACGAACCTTACTCTGCCATCCCGCGCAACTTCTACGACTTCATCAGCCTCGATCGCGATCGCATCCTGCTGGTGATGGGCGACCTCCAGGGCGAAGGCCCGGGAGCCGCGCTGATGGTGGCGCAGGCCATGCGCACCATGCGCCGTCTGGCGGCGCAACGCGCCGACCTGCTCGATTTCTTCGCCCGCCTGAACGACGAGCTGCGCGTCGACCTGGTGCACGGCTGCTCGATCGGACTGTTCGCCGGCGTGCTCAATCTGCCGTTCAACAGCCTGACCTGCCTGAACGTCGGCTTCCACCCGGCGGTGCTGCTGAATCCCAGGCGCGACATCACGCTCCAGCAGATCCACACCCAGGGTGAGCGCCTCGGCGTGACCAATGGCCAGCAGTTCCGCAGCAGCCTGCGCCCGATGTCGCTCCAGCTCCAGCTCGGCGACATCGTCGCGATGTTCACCGATGGCGTGGCGCGCGCGCACAATCCCCGCGACCTCAACGCCGGCCGCATGAGCGTCATGGGCGGCTTCGCCAGCCACCTGGAGATGCCCTGCAGCATGATGGTGGCCAAGGTCCTCGAGGAGGCCAAGGCCCGCGTCGACGGCCCACCCAGCGACGACTTCTGCGCCGTCGCCCTGCGCGTGAAGAGCCCGGACGAGACCACCAGCGGCGCCTATCCTGTGAATGCCCCGGTGGCGCGACCGATCACGGATGTGAATCGCCGGCGATAGGACGGCGGACGGTCATTGATGCGCCCCCGCTAGGTCCCGCTGGACTGTGCGAGAGGCATTGCAGTACGTCCGCTGTCAGAGTCCGTTCGCTGTCGCGTTGCCAAACCACGCGCAATCTCGACCGCGACGCGCTTGCGGTGATCTCGGCTCTGACTGATGTGAATCTCCATTCCAGTCGTCATGCCATAGATGGTCGACATTTCGATCGCCTGCACGTGGAATCCCCCTTGATGCAAAGCGGCGATGAATGCGGTGATCAGGTGTGATTCCCGCGGCCCGGTCATCAGTGCGTGATGGATTTCTTCATCGCAAAGCTCATCGGCTATCGTTTCGGTGAGGCGAGCTCCTCCGGAACGCCCTTTCCAGCGCGCCAAGGGGTCATCGTGAGCGAAAGCGCGATCCCTGACGCTGGGTTCAGACCCGAGCATCGATCCCGGCAATCGCCCGACCAGGAGAGCATGGATGCGACGAAGCCGGGACGGACATTGATCTGGGTGAGTGCGTACATGGTCCACGATGGGATGAAGCACATCCTCGTCAGGATCCCGGTCGGCGAGCGTGCGACGCCAGAAGAACCACATGGCCAACAAGGTGATCTCACTGCTGTCCTCGGCCATGCGGACCAGCTCTTGTCGATCCAGAGGAAGGATCGGTCCGGTGAACAAGGACCGCAGAGACCGGACCAACGGTGACAGCTGTTCGGAGGTTGGTGACAGCGACCGTGCCGCTACGACGGGTAAACCCTTCGCACTCAACGATCTCGACCGACCTTGGGCCAACGAAACGGCGTGGAATGCGACCAGCGTCGTGTGGTAATTTTCGAAGAAATCATGCTCATCGGCATCGTGAGGTTTGGTCTGGAGCAAGGGGCTCGATCCGCAATGGACTGGCCCGGGCCATCTCCTGCGGCTGGCGTCGTAGCCGTCGGCAAGGATTTGGAGCTCGCGCTCTGCCAAGGGAGCGTCATCCCCGACATCCCCGATATAGTGGCGGCAGATGGACACCTCGGCGAGAATATCCAGATTGCCCTCGATGATGCACCTCGTCGTTATGCTATCGAGGATCTCCGTTAGGGCCGTCCTGGAAATGAAGTCGTCGCAGAGCGGAATACGTCCGAAATCAGTGACGTAGAAAATGGTATGCGTGACGGCGTAGTCGTCTTCGGGACGATGACGCATGCGGTCGGCACTCCTGCGCAGGCAGCCATGCTCAGCGATCAGCACAAGCTGCCGGCGGTAGACGTCCTTTCCTGACATTTTCCACAAGCAGTGGAGGAGGTCGATGTGACGGAACGGGATCTTCTCATTCTGGCTGTTGGCGATCGTTTGCAGAAAGGTGTCGTCAAGGGCGTCTGGATCCAGCCATCCGAAGTCCCGGCACGAGAGCGCCAGCGGGACCAGAAGATTGGAGTACTGCATATTTTCAGAGATCAACGTCCGCAGATCGCTGACCTGCGAAATCGATCGCATCATGTTGCTTGCGGCGTGGTGCAGCTCGGCATCAGCGGCCATTCCTGCCGAACTTATGAAATAGCCGATTTCACAGGCTGCCTTGAGGTTCCTGAATGAGAGGGATGACGCAGGCTTATCTGGCGTCAGCCAGCGCTCGATTCCATGCTTCAGATAGCTCAAAGAACCTGTGAAATCGACATTTTTCATCTCATCATTTCCTGAACGAGATCTCGGGCGTGAGCTCCGAAATCCCCACCACCAGGACATAGCGGTCCCATGCCGCCACATATCCAGCCACCTGATCGATGTCTGGGCCGAATCGGCGACTGATATCCTCGATGGTCATTTTGGGGTCGATGATGCCACTTCGCATCGCCGCCTCCATAATCTTTCGTGGATCTGCCTGACGTTTGATTTCTTCTGGCATGACTGACTCCTTTCGGACAGCAGGGAATAATATTCGGTAACTGGAAATCAATCACCTCTCCAGGCAATTACTCAATGTCATAACGATCACATGGATTGGCCGAGTCAATAACTAGCGATCACTAACATCTGTTCATCCACTCGTACCGACGGGACCTTTGCGAGGTGCCGGCTTCACTCAGCTCCATGGCCTCGGTGTGATGGCGGTTGGTGATCAACAACTCGCTGATGTCAGGCGGGGGCGCTCGAGGCCGTCACTGTCCCACTTGTCCCACGCGCAACACATCTCGGCGCCACACCACCGCCCCGTGGAGGGGAAATCCGATCACGTCGAAACGCAGCCGGTAACGCTCCAGGCCATGCGCATGCACCAACGCCTGCGCCGCGGCCAAGGTGCGGTCGAGCTTGGCGCGGTCGACGGAGGCCACTGCCGCGGCACCGCTCACGCGTTGGCGCACCTCGACGATCAGCAGGGTGCGCCAGCGGCTGGCCACGAGGTCGAGTTCGCCCCCTCCGCCGACCCAGTTGCGCGCGCAGATGCGCCATCCGCGCAGCCATACCATCCACTCGGCGCGGCGTTCGAAGGCCGCGCCGACCAGACGCGCCGGCACGCGCGCAGCGGCTGCTGATGGAGCTGGTGTCGACACGCCGCCAGCAGATGCCTAGGCGCGTGCCGGTCCACTCAGAAGCGCGCACCCGCCGAAAGCACCCCGTTGATGCCGGCACCGTCGGTGCCCGAACCGACATCGCGGTAGGTCACGTTGCCGATGTTCTCCAGGCCGGCTTGGACGCGGTATTTCCCGTTAGTCGACAGCCACCCCGCCATCACATCGAGCACGGCGTAGCCCGGCATGGCGCCTGGGATGCCGTTGGCCGAGGGCGCGGTGGTGTGGCGGGTGTCGCCACCGTCGCCGGTGCCGACCTCGTCATAGACGTCGGACCAGCGCGTGCGCACCATGCCCCACCAGTTGACGCCCAGGTCGTAGCGCAGCCCGGCCTGGCCGAAGAAGCGGTTGGCGCGCGAGATGTGCACCTCGGTGACCGTGCCGTTGGCCTGCAGCTGGTCGGATTCGCCCGAGGTGTAGTTGGTGACGTTGATCAGCGCCAGGCGATGGCCGACGGGGAGCCAGTGCTCGAGCGGCAGGCCCCAATCGAAGGCTACTTCGCCGCCGGCCAGGACGGCCTTCTCCGAGTTGCCCTGCGTCCCCAGCGCCGGGCTGGAGTAGACCGGCTGGATGAGGTCGTCGATCATGGTGTAGAACACGCCGATGCTGGCCCCGTCGCGTCCCGACTGGGCCTTGGCCCCGACTTCGCAGGTGATGCTCTTCTCGGGCTTCAGGTCGGGATTGGCGACCACCACGGTCGAGCTGCCACGCAGATCGTTGCCCGCGAGGTTGGTCATGTTCGGCGCGCGGAAACCCTGGCCGATGCCGGCGAAGATCGTCGACTCGCGGGTGGGATGGAAGCCCAGGCGCGCATCTGCGGTGAGGGCATCGGTACTGTCGGAGAAATCGGCCGCGGCGGTGCCGTTGGTCACGTTCGGATCGATGAAGTTGTAGCCCGAACGGTTGTCGGTCGCGGTGTAGTCCCAGGCGTAACGGCTCCAGCGCAGCCCGACCAGCAGGTCCCAGCGTTCGTTGATCGTCCACAGATCCTGGGCGAAGACGCCGAGACCGTCGTAGTTCGAGTCGTCCGGGACGGTGGTGGCGCCATCGGGTGCGGTGACCACGCCGTTGTTGTTCAGCTCGTACTCGCTCTGCAGACGATCGGTGTAGGCGGTGGCGCCCCAGGTGACCTCGTGCACCTGCGCGATGCGGTTGGTGAATTGCAGATCGAGACCGTAGGTGTCGACGCGGTCGAGCCAGCGCTCGGAATTGACGGTGGTGAGCAGGGGCGGAGTGCCCGCAGCGTTGAAGCGGTTGCGGTACTGGTCCTCGCTGTTGTGGTGCCAGTAGAGCGTGGTCTGGATCCGTTCGAAGGCGCCGACGTCCTTGGCGATGTGGCGGGCATGCAGGTAGGCGAAGTCCTGCGGATCGTAGTAGCGGTCGATGCGCCGCGTCTGGCCATTGCCGCCGGCGATCAGTGGCGATGACATCGCCGCGTTCTCGTAGTAGCCGTCCGGGCGCGGTGCATCGAACTGGCGGGTAAAGCCGCCGGCGAGCTCGAAGCGCTGGTCGGAGAGCCCGACGTAGGCCACGCGCGCAGCGGAGCTGGCCATGCCGAAGTGGCTGTTGGGGATCTCGTCATCGCCGCCCTGGGCGACTCCAGGCACCGCGGTCGCGCTGGTGCCGGACACGTGGTTCGAGCCGTCGGCGATGCGCTCGCCGGAGTGCCGGCCGCCGGTGAGGTCGTCGAAGGAGCCGTAGCCGCCCTCAATCGAATACAGGAAGTCACCGAGACGCCCGTCGACGCCGCCCTCGACCATGACGCTGCCCTCGGCGCTGGAGAGGCGCGTACCGACCCACGGCGAGGCCACCGCGTCGGTACCGCGTCCCGCCTGCGCCAAACGGAAATCGATGGCGCCGGTCAGGCCGTCGGACCCCATCGCGGTGGCGCCGCTGCCGAGCACCACGTCGATGGCGCCCAGGCTGTAGCCCGGAATCATCGAGGAGTACTGGTTCGG
>JANPIY010000102.1:0-2092 GCA_031425255.1 Planctomycetota bacterium | reverse complement strand
TGGACGTGGCCATAACGCTGGTGCCGTGTTCGGCTGGGACGTAGATGCCACGTCAACCTCGCACCTCGCACCTCGCACCTCGCACCTCGCACCTCGCACCTCGCACCTCGCACCTCGCACCTCGCACCTCGCACCTCGCACCTCGCACCTCGCACCTCGCACCTGGAATAGCCATGACCTCGCTCGGCACCCCGCTTTCACCGTCCGCGACGAAGGTCCTTCTGCTCGGCGCCGGCGAACTCGGCAAGGAAGTGGTGATCGAATTGCAGCGACTCGGCTGCGAGGTCATCGCCTGCGATCGTTACGCTGACGCCCCAGGGATGCAGGTGGCGCACCGCAGTCATGTGTTCTCGATGCTCGATGGCGCCCGTCTGCGTGCGGTGGTGGAAGAGGAACGTCCGCATCTGATCGTGCCGGAGATCGAGGCCATCGCCACCGACGTGCTGATCGAGCTGGAAAAGGAGGGCTTCTCCGTCGCTCCCTCGGCGCGGGCGGCCAAATTGACCATGAACCGCGAAGGCATCCGCCGCCTGGCCGCGGAGGACCTGCGACTGCCGACCTCGCCCTATCGCTTCGTGGCGACGCTGGAGGAACTCGCTGCTGCCGCACAGACACTTGGGTTCCCCTGTGTCATCAAACCGATCATGTCCTCATCGGGCAAAGGCCAGAGTGTGGTCAGGTCCGCCGACGACCTCGCCAAGGCCTGGACCTACGCCCAGGAAGGCAGCCGCGCTGGCGCCGGCCGCTGTATCGTCGAAGGCTTCGTGCGCTTCAATTACGAGATCACCGTGTTGACGGTGTCCGCGGTCAATGGCATGCAGTGCTGTCCGCCCATCGGGCATATCCAGATCGATGGCGATTACCGCGAATCCTGGCAACCCATCGCCATGAGTACGGCCGCATGGGAAAAGGCTCAGCACATCGCCCAGGAAGTGGTGGGAGCGCTGGGCGGACGCGGGATCTTCGGCGTCGAACTGTTCATCACCGGGACCGCCGGCTCGGACGATGAATCAGTCATCTTCAGCGAGGTCAGCCCGCGTCCGCACGATACCGGCCTGGTCACCCTGGGCAGTCAGCAGTTCAGCCAATTCGCCCTGCATGCCCGCGCCATCCTCGGTTTGCCGGTCCCGGAAATCCGCCTGCACCGCCCCGCCGCCAGCGTCGCCATCCTCGCCGAGGGTGAAGGCGTGCCGACTTTCCACGGCCTCGATAAAGCCTTGGCAGTGCCGGAAAGCCAGGTCCGCCTGTTCGGTAAACCGGTGTGCACCGGCAAACGCCGCCTGGCGGTGGTGGTGGCCGCCGCCGCCGATGTCGACGAAGCCCGTCGCCGCGCTGCCGCCATGGCGAATGCCATCCGGGTCGAACTCACTCCGAGGGCCGCTGCAGCGCGTTGACCGCGGGTGCGCGGCGGTGGCTTTCCCGTCAACCCCCGTCAGGCTCGGCCGTACAAAAGACATGAAGGTCCTGAAGTCCGCGTTCGCTCTCGTGCTGATCCTGGCCAGCCAAGCGGTGGTGGCTCAGGACTATGACGAGGAGCCGATCCGCTACAGCAGCGCCGCGGTCGACGACCCGGTGGCGCGACTGGCCCGGCGCATGGCCGCCGGAGAGGCGACCCTGCGCTGGGACGCCGATCACGGCTGGCTGCCAGCGCTGCTCGAGGCGCTGCACATCCCGGTGTCCTCGCAGGTCCTGGTCTTTTCCAAGACCAGCCTGCAACGGGAGCGCATCATGCCGGAGCGTCCTCGGGCGCTGTACTTCAATGACGAGGTCTATGTCGGCATGGTCCAGAACGGAACGGTGCTCGAGATCGCCAGCACCGATCCACGCCAGGGCACCATCTTCTACAGCCTGCCGACCACCCGGGAGCGCGCCCCCGAGGTCGAGCGGCAGACCCACGAATGCCTGCAGTGCCACGATTCCAACGCCTTCACCGGAGGTGTTCCGGGACTGATGCTGCGTTCGGTCTATCCCGACCTCGATGGACGCCCGATCCTCACCGCCGGCAGCCATGTCACCGACCAGCGCACGCCGTTTTCGCAGCGTTGGGGTGGCTGGTACGTCACCGGGACCTACGGCGACAGCCTGCACCTGG
>JANPIY010000101.1:0-1645 GCA_031425255.1 Planctomycetota bacterium | reverse complement strand
GCTCGGCCACCGCCTCGGGTCGCGCGGCCTCGGCCGCGAGCTCGCCGGTGGTGAAGGCGTGCGCCCGTTCGAGGCGCCGGCGCAGCGCCGCGGCATTGGCGCCAGCGGCGCCGATGCGCGCCTCCTCGGCGGCGGAGAGGCGCTCGGGCGGTACCGCTTGCAGACGTGCGCGCCAGCTGTTGGCGACGAAGGGGTCGTGGACGCCCTTGGCGGTGTCGGCGGAGAGTTCGAGTTCCACCGCCGCGCCGATGCGCGCGACGTCGACCGCATCGGTGCCCTGATTGACCAGGTTGGCGAGCACCGGCTGCGCGCCCTGCGGGCAGTCGCGGTAGCGGGCGGTGATGCGCAGATGCAGGCGGCGCGTCAGCGGATCGTAGCCGGCATCGAGGTCCTCGCGGGTCTGCGCCACCAACCATTGATCGAGGCGCAGGCAGTGGCGCTCGACCAGCAGGATCTCGCGCCCGAGTCCGTCGATGGCGACGCCGGGATGCACCACCAGCGCGGTCGCGCGGGTGCGGTCGGGGCCGGGATCGGCGCCCATCGCGCGCACCTCGACCGCCATGCCGGCGACGGTGCCGGCGCCGTGCAGCCAGTGCTGGTGGATGGCCAGGCGCCGGCGGTGGTGCGCCTGCTCGGCGCGTGTCGCCTCCAGCCCCAGCAGCATGCCGTCGGCATAAGCGACGCGCGGCGGCAGATGGGCCGGGTCGGCATCGGCGAGCAGGGTGGCACGGTCGATATCATCCATGGATCGCCTCGTTCATTCCAGGGTGGCGTCGGCGCCGGCCGCGTCGGTGGCGAACGCTGGTGGGTCGCGCAGCAGATCGCCACGCCCCAGCCGGCTGCGTTGCACCACCACCACGCCCGGTGGCGGTTCGGTCTGCAGGAAGGTGTCCACCGCCAACAGCGGCGACAGGCCGAGCACGAACGGCGTGTCGGTGGCGAACACCGTGGCCGGCACGTGCGCCGGCAGCGCCGATGCCAGCGCCTGCTCGACCAGCGCCCGCTGGCTTTTGGCGCGCCCGTGCAGCAGCACGCTGACGCGGTGGCTATACTTGGCGAAGAATGCGTCGACCGCGGCCGCTTCGCGGCCGGTCGCGGCGTCCTCGCCATAGAGCGCGAGGAAGGCGCGCGCCGCCGGCTCGGAGAGGATCAGCGCGTCGCCGACGATGCTATTGCCGCTGGTCATGGTGCCGAGCGTCAGGGGGTGCTGCTGGTCGTCGAAATCGACGCCGAGTAGCGTCGCCATGCTGCGCCGCAGGCGATGGTTCTCGACGATCACGACCTCGCCGCGGGCGACCGCGCCATCGGTGGCGATGTCGACCGCCAGGCGCACGCCGGCCAGGGTGCCGCGCTGGCGCAGCAGGTCGCCGGCGACCGCGAGCAGGCGGCGCTGGCGCGCTGGCGGCCACGAGGGATCGGGCCGCAGCCCGACCAGGCGGCCGAGGTGCGGCAGCTGGTCGACGGCGATGGCGGCGGGATCGAGCAGGGTCTCGG
Source organism: Planctomycetota bacterium (assembly GCA_031425255.1). Classification (GTDB taxonomy): domain Bacteria; phylum Planctomycetota; class UBA11346; order UBA11346; family UBA11346; genus BOG-1363. The sequence goes on along the minus strand of JANPIY010000101.1, from coordinate 151 downwards.
CCGCCGCGACGCGGCCCTCGATCTCGGTGAACAGGCCTTCGGCCAGCGCCAGCACGCGCTCGCGCAGGTCGGCGCCATTGGCCGCGCCCGCACCGCCTGCGCTGGCGGTCTGGTGCAGGTAGGCCGGCAGGTAGCGCTCCTGGTAGTCGAA
>JANPIY010000100.1:0-14652 GCA_031425255.1 Planctomycetota bacterium | reverse complement strand
GGTTGAAGGCCTTCGCTTACGACATCGAGCCTGTTCACCAGACAGGTGGTCCCCACAACGCGCGCAGTGACGCCTCGCACATGAGGTGCGGGTCCAGGGGCGGCAGAGCCCCTGGCGGGCGTGAGCTCAGCAGAGCCCGCGAACAACGATCCCCCGAGCTCGCCTGCGCGAGCGAGCGGGGACCGGCTTGGTTTTGCGCAGCAAAACACCCCGGCGCAGCCGGGGTCGCACCAGGCTGATCACCGCGCAGCGGTGACCGGCGCAGCCGGCGAGCCGCGCAGCGGCGACGTCAGCCTGGGGCGCAAGCCGAGCAGGTTGCGTGTTCCAACACCCCCCCCTAGAGTCCCGCCCAACCTGGAGAGCCGGTCATGTCCGATTCAACCCCCGCCAAAGGCGCCACCGTCGATGCCAAGGCAGACAAGGCGAAGCCCGATCAGGCCACCATGCCGGCGAGCGGTGAGCAGCCGATGGATGATTGGAAGCCCGAGCCGCGCCAGTGGACCTGGAAGGACCTGTTCACCGCGCCGATGCTGGCCTTCAAACCCAAATGTATGCTGGTCTCGGCCCTGACCCTGCTCGCGATCACGGCGTGGATGTGGTTGTGCGACACCAAGATCGTCAGTGCGGAAAACGGCCTGCTGCTCCAGAGTACCTTGCTGTGGGTGCAATACACCGTGGCCTTGGTGATCTTCAGCCTGGGCGCCAGCCTGGTCGCGGTCTTCCTCAAAGCCGATCTGCTCGACGACGAGTTCCTCTCCTTCGGCGAGGCCATCGCCCAGTATAAGACCCGCATCCTGCCTGCGCTGTTGGTGCCGGTCTTCCTCATGGGCATGCTCGCCGGCGTCTCCCTGCTGCTGGTCTACCTCCCCTACCTCGCCGCCTCGATCCCATACGTCGGTCCGGTGCTGTACTCGATCCTGTACCCGCTGGCCTTCCTGTTCTCGTTGTTCGCCGTGCTGGTCGGCATCGCGGTATGGCTGAGCGTGTTCGTCTTCCCGGCGATCATCGCGATCCGCAAACACGGCTGGTTCGACAACGTGGTCGACACCATCGAAGCGGTCGGCACCAAACCACACGTGCTGTTCGCCAGCCTCCTGCTGTCGCTGCTGATGATGGGCATCGCCGGCAACATCGGCATGCAGGGTATCAGCCAGCTCAAGACCCAATGGCGCTACCTGCCGGATGGCGCCAAGACCGCGCTGCGCGACACCGAAAGCCGCGCCAGCGAGTTCGGCCCGGACGCGATGATGGAGCTGTTCCACCGCCACCTCGGCAACCCCCTCCTGCGCGTCGCCCCGTTCCCGATGGAGCTCGGCCCGGCCCGGCCCGGGTACAACGAAGGCAAGAACGTGGTCTACCAGTACTGGGCGGGCCCCGTTACCGGTCTCTGGCAGGTGCTGATCATCGGACTGATCCTCGGCTACCTCGCCAACCTCTTCATCGCCGGCGGCATGCTGACCTACCTGGTGGTGCGCGAGGACGATTACTGGGATGACGAGGATCTCGAAGACCTCGACAAGCTGGCCAAGGAACTGGAAGAGGAAGCCAAGCGCGACCAGGGCGTCGCAACCGACAGCGGCAAGCCCGCCGAGGCCGCCAAGGCTCCCGAGGCCGTCAAGCCAGCGGAAGCGGTCAAGCCGGTCGAGGCTCCCGCCGCTCCCGCGCCGGCGGTGGAGGTGGCCAAGACACCCGAGCCGCCGAAACCCGCCGATCCGCCCACCATCTGATACGGCCTGAAACACCTCGCCCACCGCATCTGCGGTGGGCGAGGTGTTTCAGGGGATCTAACCCCGCACCAGCGAGCCTTGCGAGCGACCGCACCTCGCACCTCGCACGGCCGCCAGATCCTCACGCACGGCGGTCGCGGTGATCCATGCCCAGATTCCAGACCGCCAATCCGAGCGGCAGCAGGCTCTGCAGCACGCCGACACTGTCGGGCTGGCCGAGGGTGAAGTAGCCCAACGTCAAGGCGCCTCCGACCAGGCTCATCCACCAGAACGAGGATGGCAGCCGGGTCTCCGCGGTACGTTTGCGGTGCCACACCTGCAGTCCCCAGCGCAGGCCGAAACACAGCGCTCCGCTCCAACCGATGATTTTCCAGCCGGTGACCACCACCGCACCGATGACGAGGATTTCGACGTGCAGGTCCATGGCCGCGAGTGTGGCGCTCGGCGGACATCGCCAACGACGTACCCCTCAGGGCTTGGCCCGGAGGGGTATATCGAACCGGCTGCCGGTGCAGCTCACTCGCGCACGCGTGACCGCCCGTCGAGCGCGGCCGCACGTTCCACCAGTTCGACGAACTCGCGCCGATATTCCTGCGGATCCCGCCCCAGGGCCTGACGCGCTTCGCTGGCGATGGCGGGGAAGTCGAGCCCCATGGCCTCGCTCTGGCGCAGGCGCAGGGCGAAGGCGGCCACCGCCGCGGCGAAACGCTGGTCGCTGCTCGGCGTCGACCGTACCTGCTCATCGGTGACCACGCCCTCGACCAACCGGCTGACGCTGCCGGTGGGCGCCTGGTAACGCAGCTTCACCGTCAGCAGTTCGCCGTGATGAGCGTCACCCGCCGCCGCCACCGCAGCCGGGCGCGCCGGTGATTGATAGCGCAGGCCATCCTGCAGAGCGGCATCCGTTCCGTTCCCCAGGCCCACCGGCACGAGTTCGTAGAGCACCGTCACCAGATGACCGGCGCCGATCTCACCGCCATCCTTGCGATCGTTGGCGAAATCCTGGTTCGCCAGCTGACGTTTCTCATAACCGAGCTGGCGCCAGGCGGCGATGCGCGCGGGGTTGAACTCGACCTGCGCCTTGGCGTCCTTGGCGATGGTCACCAGCGTACCGCTGAGCTGCTCGACCAGCACCTTGCGCGCCTCGGCGATGGTATCGAGGTAGTGGTAGTGGCCGTTGGCCTTGTCGGCCAGCAACTCCATGGTCGCATCCTTGAGGTTGTCCTGGCCGACGCCGAGCACGGTGAGGAACACTCCCTCCTTGGCCCGCGCCTGGACGAGACGCACCAGTTCGTCGCGATTGGTGACTCCGACGTTGAAGTCGCCATCAGTGCACAGGACCACGCGATTGACGCCCCCTTGGACCAGTGCGGCGCGCGCCGCATCGTAGGCCAGCTGAATGCCCGAGCCGCCATTGGTGCCACCCTCCGCCGTCAGGCGATCGATCGCCTTGAGGATGGTGCGCTGATCAGTCCCCGCCGTCGTCGGCAGGGCGACGCCGGCTGCACCGGCGTAGGTGACGATGGTGACCCGATCGTGTTCCGTCAGGCTATTGGCCAACAGGGTGAGGCCGGTCTTGATCAGCGGCAGACGGTTGTCGGGTTTCATCGAGCCCGAGACATCTACCAGGAACACCAGATTGAGGGGCGGGCGCGTGGTCGGCGCCTGACCGCGCACCGCGATACGTGCGAGCTGGTGCGATGGTTCCCACGGGCACGGTGCGACTTCGACCGTCACGCCGAAAGCCTGGCCATCTGCGGGCGCCGGCACATCGTCGTAGGGAAAGTAGTTGACCATCTCCTCGACCCGCACCGCATCGCGCGGCGGCAACCTCCCTCCTTCGATCAGACGTCGCACATTGCCGTAGGAAGCGGTATCGACATCGAGGCCAAAGGTCGACAGCGGTTCACCCTGCGCTGGGCGGAAGATGTGATCGCTGCGCTGATTGTAGGTTTCGCCGCCGGGCGTCACGACCGGCAGCGACGGAGCGGGTGGCGTGAATGTGAAACCCGCCCCGGTGGAGGTGGGCGGGGCCTTCCTGTCCGCCCGTGCGGCTGGTTTGGCAGCGGACTGGACAGCGGGAGCAGGTACGGCTGCGTCGGCATTGCGCCGGCTCTGACGAAGGGCGCTTTCCGGAACCGCAGGGCGGCTCGCACCGGCAGCATCCTTCGCGTCGCCGTGGTCATGGGCGCCCGCCGCCGCCACGGCTGGCGCACTCGGGGCGGGAGGGACCGCCATGTCCTCGCGAAAATTGAACTGGGGCGCGGAGACCGGGCGCTCACGCATGGCCAGCTCCTGACCCGACCGTGGTTGTTCGACCGGGGTCGACACCGGCGCCGATGCGATCACGTCGGCTTCTTGCGCCTGTTCCTGGGCAAGAGCCTTGGGCTGGATCGACCGTTCCTCTCGCTGCGCCAGGAGGGGCGCTTCCGCGGTGGCCGATGCTGCCGGTGGCGGCGTGAGCCCGCTATGCGGTTGAGTGATGGGTTCCGGCGAAGCGGCCACGAAGGTGTCCTGCGTGACCGTGTGCACCGCCACGTCCTGCCGTGCCATTTCGCGCACCACGCCGACGGTAGGCAGCACCAGCAGGGCGATCGCCGCCGCTGCCGCACTGGTGAGGGCGCCCCAGCCCAGCACCACGCGCCAAGTCCGCGGCGTGGCGGCACGGGTGATCGTCGCCCGCTGCGGACCCGTCAGCCCAGGCGCTTGGCGGAGTTCCGCGGCCAGGTCATGGGTCAGATCGGTGGACAGCGAACGGATGCCGTCGACCACGGCGCGCAGCTCGGGGGCGGCAGTCAATTCGTGCTCGATCAGGGCTCGTTCAGCAGCGTCGCCTTCGCCCAGGGCATACGCCGTCAGACGCGGATCATCGTGGTGCAGGGTGGTCATGACTGGACTCCCGGAAGGATGGACGAGGCGCGCGCGGCGAGGCGTTCACGCAGCGTCTTGATCCCGATGTGGATGAGGTAACCGACATTGGTCACGGTCAGCCCGGTGACCGCGCTGATCTGCTGGTAGGACAGGTCCTGTTGGAACTTCAAACGGATGCAGTCCTGCTGGTTCGGCGGCAAGGTCGCGAGCGCGCCCAGCAGGCCGGTGTTGGCCTCCTGCGCTTCCAGGCGTGCGGAGGGTGCTGCGGTGAGCGCGGCTCCTGCGGATTCCTGATCGACGATGGTGTGCATGGGTCGCTCCTTGCGCAGGTGGTCGATGGCGCAGTGACGGGCGACGGTGAACAGCCATTCCGTGAGGCGATGCTCGACCTCCCCACGGGGCTGTCGGCACAGGCGCAGGAAGGTCTCCTGCACCACATCACGGGCATCGTCGTCATCGCCGAGGATCCGCCGCGCATAAGCGATCAGCGGGCGTTCCCAGCGCGCGACGCTGGCCTCGATCCAGGCGGCGTCAGTGGTCATTGGTGCGCTTTCATCCACTACACGAAGGCGGCGACGGTTTCTTAGGGACGGCTTTCCCGGCGCCGATATTCGCCACGTTGAGCGGGGCTCAACCGGGACCACTGGGCTGGTGGGTCGTCCGGTCGGTGTTCCTCACAACAGGCCCGGTGGAGGCAGCGGAAATCCCGCCGTGCTCAGAGCTTCACGCCCTCGACCACGCCGCAGTGGACCAGCGTCGGGGTGACCACCTCGCTTGGCACCAGACCGGCCGCGCGCAACATCCCGCGGTATTCCGCCGTGCTGTAGTTGCGGCCTTCGGTGAGGATGAACAGCATCGCCGAGAACAAGGCCACCGGTAGCGGACCGTCGAGCGCATCGGTCAGCAGCGCATCGTGGATGAGCAGGCGGCCGCCGGCCGGCAGCGCCGCACCGAGTCGCGTCAGCAGCGTGCGGCATGCGGGCACGTCCCAATCGTGCAGCACGTTCGACACCAGCATGGCGTCGGCCACTGGCACCGGATCGCGGAACATGTCGCCTGGCACCAGGGTAGTGCGATCGGCGACGCCATGGGCGATGGCGAGTTCATGGGCGACCTTCAGCACCTCCGGACGATCCCAGACGATGAGCTTCAAGTGCAGGTTGCGCTGCAGGCAGGCGATGCCGTACAAGCCGGTACCGCCGCCGACGTCGAGCAGGGTGCCGACGGCGTCGAGCGGCACGCGCGCCGCCAGGACCGGCGCGACGTTGCGGGCGCGCCCTGAGAGCGCCAGGGTCAGGCGTCGTGCGCTGGCCGCCTGATCCATCGCCGAGTCCATGCCGTCCTTGTAGATGTACGCCGCGCCGCCGCCGTCGGCCGCGAAGCCTCTGGGCTGGTCGGCACGCAGGCGCGCCACCATCTCCAGCACGCCGGCGGTATCGGCGGTCAGGCTCATGTAGTCGTCGATGGCGAAGGGACCGCCGGAGACCAGATGCTCTTGTGACAACTCGCTCAGGCGCAGACGACCCTGGCTCTCCACCAGCAGGCCCATCGCCTTGAGCGCGGTGAACAGCACCAGCGCTGGGCGTTCGCCCAGACCGATCTCGGCGCGCAGCGTGGTGATGTCCTTGGGCCCCTGCGCCAGGCGATCGAACACCTTGAAGTGGGCGCTGGCACCCACCAGCAGTTCGGTGGCGAGGTGGCCCCGATGCAGATCGAAGATGGGCGTCGGGTCGGTGATCGGCTGGGCGAGCGGAATGGTCATGACGGGGTTCTAGGGTGCGGCCCGACCGCTGGGAACCACCCAGCGCACCTGGGCTGCCGTCAGGACGCCGTGCAGGGAACGGGTCCATACATGGTGGTACGATCTGACGACTTTACCGACGATGACCTGCCGCCTACGGTCGACCCATGTCCACGCCTTCAACACCTGCATCGACGCGCTGTTCCTGTCGCCTGCCCTGGACGGTGGCGGCCATCGTCGTGCTGGTCGGCAGTGTCGGGGTGGTGCTCCAGTCAACCCGGCAACCGCTGCTTACCACCGCGGCCGTGACCCCCGCCAACCCGATGTCGAAGTCGGCATCGGAGACCTCGTTGGCCGACCTGCGGCATGAGTTGGAGGAGACCCGGCGGGTCCTCGACGATGCCCACTCCGCTCTCGCCCAGCGCGACCGGGAGATTTCCGCCGCTGAGGATGAGGTACGGGTGCTGCGTGCGGAACTGGCCACGCTGCGCGCCAGGCAAGCCGGAACCACGACCGCCCCCTGATACTGTCGCCAGCGGACGACACCTGGGTTGGGAGGCGTGGCAGGGTTGGCATTTCATCGCCAGCGCGGGGGGCTTCACCCCGTATTCTTAGCCGATGGTCCGAACGAACTCGCAGCAGCAGCTCCCGGCGTTGCACCTTGCGCGTGGCGACAAGACCAGAGCATCTGCGCCCTTCCGGCATGAAACCGGTTTCTCATTCGACTCATCCAGGCTCTTTTCATGGCCCGCAGATGGGCTCCTCCGGCACTCCACCTCCTGGCCCGATGATCCGCGGAACCAGGTACTTACGGTACATCGCCCATGAACGCACCGCTCGCGCCTGTCACTGAAGAGACCACTCCTCCCGCGGCGAACGCGGTCGAGGTGGCGCTGACGCCACCGCCCTCGCTGATCCGCCGCATGCTGTCCACCATGCGCGTGTGGGTCGACAGCCATTCGAGCATGCAGAGCGAGGAGGACGGTCGCACACCGCTCAAAGTCGACTGGTTCCGCCTGATGCCCTTCCTGGGCGTGCACCTCGCCTGTTTCGCCGTGATCTGGGTGGGCTGGAGCTGGCCGGCCGTGGGCGTGGCGGTGTTCCTCTATGTGGCGCGCATGTTCGCCATCACCGGCTTCTACCATCGTTACTTCTCACATCGCAGCTTCAGCACCAGCCGCGTCATGCAGTTCCTGATGGGCGTCGCCGGCAACAGCTCGGTGCAACGCGGTCCGCTGTGGTGGGCTGCGCATCACCGCCACCACCACCGCACCAGCGATCAGACCGGCGATCATCACAGCCCGCGGCAGCACGGTTTCTGGTGGGCGCATGTCGGCTGGGTCAGCGCCAAAGCCAATTTCCGCACCGATATGAAGCTGGTTCCCGACCTGGCGAAGTTTCCCGAACTGGTGCTCCTCGACCGCTTCGACACCACCGTCCCATTCCTGCTGGCGATGAGCTGCCTCGGCCTCGGCTGGGGTCTCAACGCCTGGTGGCCGGAACTCGGCACCGGCGCGCTGCAGATGTTCATCTGGGGTTTCTGCATCTCGACGGTGGCGGTGGCCCACGGCACCTTCACCGTCAACTCACTGACCCACCTGATCGGCCGGCAGGTCTATCCCTCGAAGGATGACAGCAAGAACAGCCTGATGATCGCGCTGATCACCCTCGGCGAAGGCTGGCACAACAATCACCACTACTACCAGTCGTCCACCCGCCAGGGCTTCCGCTGGTGGCAGATCGACATCACCTATTACCTGCTGTGGACGATGTCCCGTCTGGGGCTGGTATGGGACATGAAGCCGGTGCCGCAGAAAGTGATCGACGCCGCTGGCAAACTCAACGCCCCCACGGCGACCTGAGGTCATACCGCTGAGGTGATGCGCGTGGAGGCGACTGCGGAGCCGACTGTGGAGGCGCGCCGGCAAAATGCTGCCCGCCGCCGAGGTGACGCCACCATCCGCCGCCATGGTCGCCCTCTACCTCGCCGCCAACGCCGTCATCTATGCCGTCTTCTCCGTCTGGTGTGCGGTCGCACCACGACAGACCGCGAATTTTCTCGGCTTGAGTACCGTCAACCCTGCCGGTGAATCGGAATACCTCGCGGTCTATGGGGGCCTGCAGGCCGGGCTCGCGGTGTTCTATGGGCTGGCGGTCTTCCTGCCCGAGCACCGCAAATCGGCCCTAGTGATGTCCGTGGCCCTGTACGGCGGCATCGTCCTGCTGCGCACGATCGCCGGCATGCGGCTGGGTTTCGGCGAGCTGGGCAACGCCCGCTACGCCTACGGGCTCGAAATCGTCCTCCTGATCCTGGCGCTGGTGCTGGTGTTCCGCGGAACCCGCTGAGAGCCTGTACTTCCGCTTCTCCACCGTGCCTTAACCGAGCATCAGTGCGCGTGCCTGACGCACCTGCTCCTCGGTGCCGAACAGGGTGACGATGTCGTCGGCCAACAGCACCACGTCCGGTCCGGGATTCACCGTGCGCGCGCCGTCGCGTTCGACGGCGATGATGCTGGCGCCGCTCGCCTGGCGGATCTCCAGATCACGGATGTGGTGGCCGACCGCCGGCACTCCTGGCGGGAGCACCATCGGCAACATCACCGCTTCTTCGAGCAACGCCGGCGGCGGCGCATGGTGGGCGGCGTCCCCCGGGGTACCGGCAAAGGTCTCCATCACCGAGACCTGCGCGCGGTAGTAGAGCGTGATGAAGCGGCTCCAGCCCAGGATCAAGATGAGCCCAAGGAAGCCGAGCAGAGCGAGCAGCACCGGCCATGGCGGCAGCAGCGTCAACGAGATCGCGGTCATCAGCACCGCCACCGCCGCCAGAGCGATGGCCTGGAACGCCAGGGTGGCGATCAGCCGCAAGCGGTCCGAACGCGTGCTGCCCCCGCGCGGGACCGCCAGCTCGGCAAGGACCATGGCCAATGCGCGCTGCTTGTACCACAGGTGCACCAGCAACGGCAGCGCGAACAGCATCACCGCCAGCCACCACACCGTGGGCAGGCCGCCGCTCCAGGTCGGCAGCCAGACTGGTGCCGTCCACTCGCTCTTGGCCAAGTGCGACGCCAGCACCATCGCACCGGTGATCAGCGCCAGATCGATGGCGATCTGCACCAGCCATTTGCGGATCAGCCCGCGGATGCGCGTACGCTGGCTGTCGTTGCCGGGTTGGCTGAGGTTGGCGACCCACCCGGTGTACCAGTCCATCGCCGAACGTAGCGGAGCCGGCGTGCGGTCGACCAGCCCGGTGGCCAGGAGATCGGACGAGCGGATCAGGTAGGGCGTCAGCAGCGTGGACAGCGCCGACACCGACACCGCCACGGGATAGAGGAAATCGCTGGTGACCTTGAGGGTCAGCCCGAGCTGGGCGATGATGAAGGAGAACTCGCCGATCTGCGCCAGGCTCGAGCCAATCTTCAGCGAACCCTTGAGCGGAGTGCCGGCGAGGAAGGAGCCGAGGCCGCAGGCGAAGAGTTTGCCGAGCACCACCGCCACGGTGATCACCACGATCGGCACGGCGTGCTGCACCAGCAGCTCGACGTTGATGAGCATGCCGATGGCGACGAAGAACACCGCGCTGAACATGTCGCGCACCGGCTCGATCAGCACGCGGATCCTGGGGGCCTCCTTGACCTCGGCCATCACCGCGCCGATGAGGAAGGCGCCGAGCACCACGCTGTACCCCGCCTTGACCGCCAGCAGCGACGTGCCGAAGCACATGCCGAGCACTGAGACCAGCAGCACCTCGTCGTTACGAAAGCGCGCCACGTAGGTGATGACCTTCGGCACCACCAGCATGCCGACCACCAGCACGCCGATGAGGAACAGCGCGAGCATGCCGAGAGTGAGGGCGACCTCGCTCACCGCCACCTGCCCGCTGGTGGCGACCCCCGAGAGCAGGGCGATCAGCGCGATCGCGAGTATGTCTTCGACGATGAGGATGCCGAACACCACCTTGGCGAAGCCCTCCTTCACCAGACCGAGCTCCTCGAAGGCCTTGACGATGATGGTGGTGGAGGAGACCGAGAGCAGGGCGCCCAGGAAGATGCTGTCCATGCTGGTCCAGCCGAACGCCTGGCCGATCTCGTAGCCGACCCAGATCATCACCGCGATCTCGAGCACCGCGGCGGACAGCGCGGCAGCCCCGACCTGGAAGAGCTGGCGCAGGCTGAAGTGCAGGCCCAGGCCGAACATCAGCATGACCACGCCGAGCTCGGCCATGGTCTTGATGCCCTCCTCATCGTGGATCAACGGAAACGGCGGGGTGTGCGGGCCGATGATGAATCCCGCCAGCAGATAGCCCAGCACCACCGGCTGCTTGATGCGATGGAATAGCACCGTGGTCGCCCCGGCGACCAGCAGGACGATGGCGAGATCTTGGAGGAACTGGATCCCGTGCATGACCGTGTGGTTGTGCGCAACGGCATCAGGTCACGCAAGTTTCAAATCCGCTGCCCGCATCGGCAATGCCCGCTTGGCATGTAGGATCCCCCAGGGTCGGTCCTGTATGTGAAGAAAACATGAAGGAAGCCCCGGTGGCGTCCTATGGCCCAATCCTCCATGATCCCACCGATCCCCGGTAGTGCCGGAGTAAGGGAGACTTCATGAACGCCAAAGGCCTCGGGTGTTTGGCCCTCATCATCCTGGCCATCATCGGCGTCATGGTCGCGCGCATGCCGTCGCGTTCCGACAATCCCGAGGTCGCGGCCAGCGGCACCCTGCCGCCGCCCACTGCCAACGAACTCCGCCTGGTGTTCACCTATGGCTCTGAAAAAGAGAGTTGGCTGAAGGAGGTCACTGCGGCCTTCAATCGGCAAACGCTGAAGCACGACGGCAGGACCGTAGTGGTCGAGGCAATTCCGATGGGCTCGGGTGAATGCATCGATGAACTGCTCGAAGGTCGGCGCCAAGCCCACCTGGTAAGCCCAGCGTCGGCGGCATTCATCCGCATCGGCAATGCCAAAGCGCGCGCGGCAAATGGGCGCGACCTTATCCCGGGCTCGGAGAATCTGGTGTTGTCGCCGGTGGTGATCGCTATGTGGAAACCTCTGGCAGAGGCGATCGGCTGGGGGAGCAGGCCGGTCGGCTGGGGCGATATCCTGGCACTTGCCCGCGACCAGCGCGGTTGGGCAGCCCATGGTCACGCGGAGTGGGGACGTTTCACCTTCGGCCACACCCATCCCGAATACAGCAATAGCGGCTTGATCTCGGTGTTCGCCGAAGTCTACGCCGGTGCCGGCAAGGTTACCGGCCTGACGCTCGCGGATCTTGCCGAGCCCAAAGTCGGCGCCTTCATCCACGATATCGAACGTGCGGTGGTGCATTACGGCAGCTCGACCGGCTTTTTTGCCAAAAAGCTCAGCGCCGGGGGGCCGTCGTACCTGAGCGCCGCCGTGCTGTACGAAAACAACATCATCGAAGACCACTTGATGCGTGCCAGGGTACCCTCGCCCTTCCCACCATTGGTCGCGATCTATCCCAAGGAGGGCACGTTCTGGAGTGACCATCCCGCGGGCATCGTCGACCGCGATTGGGTAACACCGGCACATCGTGCGGCGGCCAAGGTCTACCTCGACTTCCTGCTCGCTCGTCCGCAGCAGGAATCCGCACTCCGCTTCGGATTTCGCCCAGCCGCGGTCGACATCCCGCTCGGAGCACCGCTTGATGTCGCCCACGGTATCGATCCGCAAGAACCCAAAACCACACTCGAAGTACCCACCGTCGAAGTCATGGACAGCATCGTCCGTCTATGGCGCGTGAACAAGAAACGCTCCAACGTGGTGCTGGTGGTCGATGTTTCCGGCAGCATGAACGACGACGAGAAAATCATCCACGCTCGCGAAGGTGCCGCCCAATTGGTGGCAATGCTCGGTGATGAAGACCTCTACTCCCTGCTGACCTTCAACAATCGTTCGACCTGGGTCCAGAACCGCGTACCGATGAACGCCACCACACGGCCGGGTGCCGTGGCACAGGTGCAGGGCCTGTTCGCTGGCGGCGGCACCGCACTCCATGACGCGGTCAGCGAAGCCTGTACCGCACTGATGAGTACGCCAGAGCCCGAGCGTATCAGCGCCGTGGTGGTGCTGAGTGACGGCGCCGATACCGACAGCAGAACTGGCCTCAATGAGCTGTTGGCGCAGATCCGCGGCACCAGCGAACGCCCGTCACCGCGGGTGTTCACCATCGGCTACGGCAAAGGCTTCAAAGCCGACGTGCTGAAAGCCATCGCCGAGGCCACCCAGGGCAAGTTCTACGTGGGCACCCAGCGTGACATCATCGCGGTCTTCAAGGACATCTCGACTTTCTTCTGATTTCACCCAATGGTTGCTGCCCGCAGCTTTTTGCTCAAGGAATTCATCTATGACTGACGGCCCCCAAGCGACTGCCCTGGGCAAGATCTTCATGGCGCTATTCGTGCTCGGGTGTGTCGCCGGAGCGTGGTATTTCTTCGCTGGACCAGGTGCTGCCAAGGGCACTCATCCCAGCAGCAGCGGCACCGTTACCAACCGTGATCCCGCCAATCAGGTCGCCGTGACCATCGCCTTCGGCACGGAAAAAAAGCAGTGGCTCGAATGGGCGGTGATTGAATTTGCCAAGACCTCGTCGGGGCGCGATGTCGTGATCACGTTGCTGCCGCTCGGTTCGCTCGAAGGCGCGCAAGCGATCATTCGCAACGATAAGCCGATCCACGCCTGGGCACCCGCAAGTTCAACCTTTACCAGCGCGTTTATCGCCGACTGGCAGGTGAAATTTGGCGGCGATCCGCTCGTCAAGACGGAGAACCTCGCCCTGACGCCGATGGTGTACGTGTGGTGGAAGGAGCGCCATCAAGCCTTCATCGCCAAGTATCAGACCGCGACCGTTCAAACCATTGCCATCGCCTTGCAGGAAAAAACGGGTTGGAACGGTATCGCCAACAAACCGGAATGGGGCCTGTTCAAGTTCGGTCACACCCATCCTAATCAATCCAACAGCGGCTTGATGTCGCTGATCATCATGGCCTGCGAGTACCACGACAAAGCCGCCGGCCTGAGCATGGCCGACATTCTCGACCCGAAGTTCCAAGCGTGGTTCGGCACCACCGAATCCGCCGTCACCGGCATGGTCAACAGCACCGGCACGATGATGAAGGAGATGGTACTCAAGGGCCCGTCGGCCTACGACGCGGTGTTGGTCTATGAATCGGTCGCCATCGATTTCCTCAAGGCCGCAGCAGGTCGTTGGGGTGAATTACAGTTGGTGTACCCGCAGCGCAATTTGTGGAATGATAATCCCTTCTACGTGCTCAATGCATCGTGGGTGTCGCCCGCACAGCGGCACGCCGCGGAAGCCTTCCTGGCTTTCCTGATGGAAGAACCCGCCCAGCGCCAGGCACTGGTGCACGGCTTCCGCCCTGGCAATCCCAACGTGCCGGTGTTGTTCCCGGAAAGTCCATTCCAGCTGTTCCAGCGCAATGGCCTGCGCAACGACATCTCCGCCGTCCTGGAGACGCCGAAACCCGAAGTGATCTCGAACCTGCTGCAGTCATGGCAGCGTTCGCAGAGCAACCGGTGAGCACGGGCTCGCCTATCTACGGACTTCCGTATCCGCACCAGCGGAGGATGCTGCGCGCATGTGGCGCTACTTGACGGCAGCTTTTTGGGCCCGACCTGACCTCCCGGGTCTCGGGCGACTCCCACTCAATCTGCTGGCGCTCATTGGCGTTGGCGTGCTCGGATTGGCCAACCCTGGATTTTGGCTCCTCGGCCTCGGCGCTGAGGTCGCATACCTGTTCACCCTCGCGACCCACCGCCGATTCCAGAAGGTCGTCGATGCCGAGCAATTAATGTTCACCGACGGTGATGCCGAACAGAAACGCCAAGCGCTGATCCTGAGCCTGGCGCTCGAAGAACGCCAGCGCTTGACCGCGATAGAAGCGAAGGCCGAACGCATCCTGGCGGTGCAGCGGCAATCGCAGTTTTCAGAGTTCGCCGTCGACGGCACGCGCGAGGCGCTCGGACGCATCTCGTGGGTCTATCTCAAACTGTTGATCGCACGCCACCGCCTGCTCGACCAGGCTCGCCTCGACACCCCAGGAGAACTCGAAGTTCTTGCTACTGCACTCGAACGAGAACTGGGCGGCACCAATCTGAGCGAGGCGATCCGCAGTTCGAAGACCGCCACCCTGGAGATCACCCGCAAACGCCTGGGCACGCTCGAACGCCGCCGCCAATCCTTGGCCGAAATCGATAGCGACTTGGTTCGCACTGAGGCCCAGATCGACCTCGCGTTGGAGAACGCCGCCATCCAGGACCAGCCCACTGCCATCGG
>JANPIY010000099.1:0-6692 GCA_031425255.1 Planctomycetota bacterium | reverse complement strand
GGTAGACGGGACATCGGACATCGGACATCGGACATCGGACGCGCGCGAAACGCATTCACCATCCTCGAACTCCTCCTCGTGCTGGTCATCCTCGCGGTGCTCGCCGGCATTGTCGGCTCCCGCTTCGTCGGTCAGAGCCAGTCGGCCAAGGTCAAGGCGGCGACCACCCAGCTGGGCAACTTCAAACTCGCCCTCGATCGCTTCGAGATCAGCCTCGGCCGCTACCCGACCTCCAGCGAAGGTCTGCGCGTGTTGGTCGAGAAGCCGAGCGGCGACAACGCCAAAGCCTGGGAGGGTCCGTACCTCGACGGTGACGCGGTGCCCAAGGACCAGTGGAGACCCCGTGGAATTATGGCCATCCGGGTCAGCACCGCCCGGAAGGGTACGACCTGTGGTCGAATGGCCCCGATCAGCGTGAAGGCGGCGGTGACGACATCTCGAACTGGACGGAATGATGTTGGTGGTCGGGCCACGTGCGGCGTGCGGTGTGCGGTGTGCGGAGTCGTCACTTCGCAGGCCCGCGTCGCGTGATGCCCATGTGATGCCGACCAGGGAGTGGCGTCGGCGTCACCCCGTGCCGCGCACTCCCCATTCCGCGCTCACGGCAAAAGCCGGCTTCACCCTGCTCGAACTCATTCTCGTCCTGGTCGTGCTCGGCATCGGCTCGGCGATCGCCGCGGCGCGGCTGGGTGGCATGCGCGGGACCGTCGGCGTCGATCTCGCAGCGCAGCGGGTGGTCGACCAGGCGCGGCGTTGCCAGCACCTCGCGACCACCAACGGTCATCAGGTGCGTCTGCGCCTGGAGCTGGAGACCGGCGTGATGAGTGTCGCCGCGCTCGGCGAAGCACGCGAACACACGCCGGGCGATGGCCAGGATGCGCAGGTGGCACTGACCACCGGGGCGGATGCTCTGACGTTCGCCTTCGCGCGCAGCGATGGCGTCAGCGCTGCTGGCGACGGACGCACGATCGACGTGTTGTTCGCGCCCGATTCCCGCTGCGAACCAGCGGGGGTCCTGACCATCGCCTCCAAGAACAAATCGGCGTCTGTGCGGCTGTTCGCCGGCGCCCGGCTGCCCGAGCTGGTGACCACCATCACGGTGGCGCCATGACCCCGCGCCGCGCCTTCACCCTTATCGAAGCCCTGGTCGCCATCGTGCTCATCGCGGTGGTGCTGCCGGTGGCCCTGGCCGGCGTCAGCGCCTCGCTGCGTGGGGTCGACCAGGTGCGGCGCCAGGATCTCGCCCTGCGCATCGCCCAGTCGCGGCTGGCGCTGCTGGTGGCCGACGGATCGTGGCAACGCAGCGGCACCGCCGGGGCCTGTGATCCCGCCATCGATGGCGAGGATGCGGGCGATCTGCGCTGGCAGATGGCGGTCGCCACCTGGCGCGATCCGACCGTGCGGACACTGCGCGTGACGGTCTCGTGGGGCTCGCTCAGCGCTCCGCGCAGCGTCTCGCTCGAAACCCTGGTGACGCCTCCGGTAGCGGCGGGGGGCTCATGAGGCAGACCGCGTTCTCCCTCCTCGAAGTCATCCTCGCGCTCGCCATCGTCGCCCTGGTGCTCGCCGCCATCGCGCCGGCGCTGGTCGGCACCCTGCGCGCCGAACGTCAGGCGGCCCGGGTGTTGGAGCCGTTGGTGCACGAACAGCTGGCATTTTCCATGCTGCGCGACGACCTGTTGAGCGCGCCGCGGCCCAACGGCTCGGTCTCGCAGCCATTCACGGTGGAGAACGATCAAAGCGATGGCCGGCGCGGCGATACCCTGACGGTGTTCAGCGATGCGCCGCCACCGCTGCATCCCAGGGTGGCGGTGCGCGCTGCCGAGCTCGGCCAGGCGGTCGTCACCTGGACCCTGCTGGCGGCGGAAGACGGTCGCGGGATGGCCTGGGCGCGCAGCCGCAGCGCCAACCTCCTGGCCACTGGCACCGCGCCTACGCCGGTGGCGGAAGTGCTGCTCGACCATCTGGCCGACCTCACCATCGAGACGCTTTCCGGCACCACCTGGAGTCAGACCTACGACAGCGATCAGAGCGGCGGCGTCCTGCCCCTGGCCGTACGCGTGACCTACACCCTGCTCAATGCCAAGGGCGAGCGCGGCCCCAGGCGGCAGGTGGTCATCGACCTGCCGCTGGTCGCGCTCGATACCACGCTGGCGGGTGGGGCATGAACACTCCGCGCACCCGTCAGGGCATGGTCTATCTGCTCGCCCTGATGGTCGTTCTGGTGGTCGCCAGCGTCGCGGTGGTGATGACCTCCGGTGCGGGCCTGCGCCTGAGGGCGCAGGATGATCTGATTGGGCGCACGCAGGCGCGGCACGCCGCGCTCGGCATGCTGCGTGCCGTCTGCAATGATCTGGCGACGGCACAGGTGGCAGGCACGTTGCCGCAATTGATCACCGTCAAGCCGGACGGCGAGACCATCGGCGCCTGTTCCGTGCTGCTGCTCGGGCGCGACCCCGCCGGTCTGCGGGCACGTTTCGGCCTCATCCCGGAGGCGGGCAGGATCAGCCTCAATTCGCTGATCGATACCACCGTGCGCCAACGCGGCACGCTGCGCACGGCGTTGTCGCAGCAGAGTGGCATGACGCCGGAGGTCACCGCGGCGATCTGCGATTGGGCCGACGCTGACGACACCCCCGACGACGACGGCGGCGCGGAACGTACCGACACCCACTATCAGGGTGCGGCGGTGCCTTACGCCCCGCGCAACGGCAGGTTCGAGACCATCGATGAACTGCGCCTGGTGCGTGGCGTCAGCGAGTCGGTGTTCTTCGGCGAGGACGCCAATGGCAATGGCCGTCTCGATGGTGGCGAGGACGCCAATGGCAACGGCCGGCTCGATCTCGGGCTGCGCGATCTGGTGACGCTGGAGAGCCGCGAACCTGCGAGCGCTCCGGACGGCACGCCGCTCACACCCATCACCAGCGGGACCGCGCGTTCAGCCCGCCTGATCGAACTCTTCGGCCAGGAACGTGGGCAGGAACTAGTGCTCCAGGCCCAGCAGGGGCAACAGAACGGTCCCTACGCCAACCGTCTGCACCTGCTGGTGGCGCTCGACCTGACCGAGGCCGAGGCCGGCGCACTGTGGACCTGCCTGACCGGCCCCGAAGGTCGCGTGGGTCTGGTCGATGCATGGTCCTGCTCGGAAGCTCTGCTCACCGGCCTGGTCGGCGTCGATCTCGCCAGCCGCATCATCAGTGCCCGGCCCACCACGTTGCCCAGCGGCCCGTCCTGGTTGGCCGAGGCGCTCACCCCGGCCGAAGCGGCGACCGCCGGCATGGTCCTCACCGTGGGCGGCTACCAGTTCCGGGCCGACCTGATCGCGGTCTCGCGCGACGGCTGGTCGCGCCTGGAGGCTCTCATCGACTGCAACTCGGGTTTCCCCAACGTCATCCGGCTGCGCAGCGCCGACACCGCGGGATGGCCGCTGCCGTGGGCCACGCCGAGCAGCGTGCGCCGCTCCGGCCTCGACGACGACCTCTCCACCCTGCTCACCAGCGATCGCAACTGACCATGCGCACCACCAGCCTCCTTCGTCTCGAAGCCCCACCACTGTTGCGCTGGGATGGCCGCGCCCTCCATGGCCTGGCCACCGCCAAGGCGGTGGTGGTGGCGGTACCGGCGCGATTCGTCTCCTTCCGCATCGAGGATCTGCCACCAGCGGCGGCGCCGGCGCTCAAGGCCGCGGCACGCATGAAGGCCGAACGCGCCTTCGCGCCGCTCGGCGCGGTGGCGATCGACGCGGTGATCTCGCCCGTCCGTCAGGGGCGCTGCCTGGCCTTGATGATGGCGTTGCCCAAGACCACCATCGATGCCATCCGCGCCGCGGCCGTAACCCAGGGCCACAGCGTCAGCGCCATCCGCGTCGCTGAACTGCAGCAGGCGATTCCGCTCGGTGGCGTGGTGGTCGTCGCTGGCGAGGCCTGCCTGCTGGCGGTCGAGGTCATCGCCGGTCAGACCGTGGTGCGCGGCCTGGCCGCGCTGGGCCCGATCCATGCCCAGGGCTACGCCGCGACGCTGATGCGCGAACGTCTGCGCTTAGGCGTGGCCGAGGATGCCCCAGGGGCGCCGGCGCTAGGCGCCACCCTCGACTTCCTCCGTCCGACCCTGGCCGCTCCGCCGGCATTGCTCAGCCGTCCAGGCGTGCGCCTGGGTCTGCTGGCCGCGTGCATCGTGCTGCTGGTGGCGGTGGGCTCGGTGCTGGCGGTGACTGATGCGGTGCAGGCGCGCGATGAGGCGCGGTCGCAGGCGGAGCGCTTGCGACCGCTCGCCAAGACCCTCGCCGAACGGCGCGCCGACATGAAGGCGGTGGCGCCCTGGCTCGACCAGCGTCCGACACTGGCACCTGGTCTGCACGTGCTGGCCAGCGCCCTGCCCGCTGGCGGTTCCGACGATCAGGTCCGCCTGGTGCGGGTGCGCCAGACCACCAGCGAGGATACCGTGATCGAAGGCACTGCCGGCGATCGCGCCCAGATGCTGGGTTTCCTCGACCGTTTGCGCCGCGATCAGCGGGTCGAGTTCGCCGAGGTCCGCAGCAGCCGCAGTCCGAGCAAGGAAGCCCGCACCGTGGTCTTCGAACTCGTCGTACGGATGGGCCAGAAGGCCGGACCTCCGGCAGATGCGGCACCACTACCGCCCGCGGCGCCGTCCGTTCCCGCTCCCACGAGCGACCCATCTGCGACCAGCCCAGCACCAACGGCTGCCCTCCCCGCTCCCTCCGGGTTTCCGGGTTTCTGGATTTTCGGATTTCTGAGGAGCTCTCATGCAGAAGCGTGAACGCCTGCTGGCGGGTGCCGTGGCAGTGATGCTCGGCGGCTGGCTGATCGACAGCGTGGTGGTGCAGCCAACCCTCGCCTGGTTCACCGCGATCGAGAAGCAGACGACTACTGCCCGTCAGGAGGTCGGCGAGGCCAACGCGCTGATCGAACGCCAGGCGCGCATCGTCGCCGACTGGCGCGCCCGCCACGCCGCCGGCCTGTGCGATGACGAGGATCAGGCGCGTTTCCGCCTGCAGCGGACGCTGCAGGGCGCGGCCCACGGGAGCGGCTTCACCATCGCGGCGGTCAGCGCCGGCCAGCTCATCCCGGCCAACCAGGACCAGGTCTATGATCTGCTGCGCCTGACCGTCAGCGGCCATGGCGGCCTGACGCAGGTGCAGGGGTTCGTCGCCGCCCTCGAAGTGGCCGGCATGCCGCTGTGCATCGAACGCAGCGAGTGGTCGGCGGGCGATGCGCGCAAGGATCACCTCGACGTGGCGCTGACGGTGTCGACCCGCCTGGTCTCGGCCAAGGCGCGGGCCGGCCGGGCGGTGCCCGAGGGGACCGTGGCGTGGGTGCCCGCAGCGCGCTCCACCACGCTGGACGCGGCGGTGGCGGCGGCCAAACCGTTCCTCAGCGATCGTCGCGGCCCGCACCAGAGCGAGCCGGCCTCGGCACCCAAAAGCGGGGCGGTGGTCGAGGCCGCGGTGCCCACCAGTCCATCCAAAGGGTGGGCCCTGGTCGGCATCGTCGCCCATGCCGATCACGCGGTGGCCTTCGTGCGCCATCAAGGCGACGGCAGCGAGCGGCAACTGCGCATCAACGACACCATCGAGTCCTTCACCGTCACCGCGGTGGATGCGGCCGGACTCCATCTGCACGCAGACGCGGGTGACGTCATGGTCGCCATCGGCCAGGACCTCGCGGGCAACGCGATCAGTGGTGGCTTCACCTCCGCCGTGACCAGCGGTGTGGCTGCGACGACCAATGGTTCGTCACGGGGCTCCACGCCGACGGGGACGTTGCCCGCAGGCACCGCCGCATCTCCCTTCCAGGTCCCCGCGGCCACCAGCGATCCCGCCCGCGATGCCGTCCTGCAGCGCCTGCGCGAACGGCGGAATCGCACGCCATGAGTCCTCTCCCGAGAAAGCAGCCTTACGCCATGAGACATCTCCCGCTGTCGTCCCTCCTGCTGGTGCTCGCCTGTGGAGGTGCGTTGCACGCCGAGGACGTGGTGACGCCGCCGCCGCAGCCGACCACCGAGACCCCGCCGCCGGTGGTGCCGCCGATCGTTCCACCCACCGCGGATGGCCGTTTCATCCTCGAGTTCCGCGGCGCGCGGCTGGGCCAGGTGCTGGACTACCTCTCGCAACAGGCGGGCTTCGTCATCGCCAATCCAGTCGAGCTGCCGGCGCCGCTGACGCTGGTGGCCAAGCAGCCGGTGACGGCGCAAGAGGCGGTCGACGCTCTCAACGGCGTGCTGATGTCGCAGGGTTTCGCGGTCATCGTGCGCCAGAAGAACCTGCACGTGGTGCCGTTGCCGACCGCGCGCCAGCACGATCTGCCGGTGATGATCGGCACCGATCCGGCCAAGATTCCGGATACCGACACCCTGGTGACGCAGGTGATGCCGGTGCAGTTCGCGCTGGTCAAGGATCTGGCGGAGAATCTCCAGCCGCTGCTCAACCCCGCGGCCGCCACCTTGTCGGCGAACGAGAGCAGCAACGTCCTGATCCTCACCGACACCCAGGCCCACGTCCGGCGTATCGCCGCCATCATCCAGGCCATCGACCGTTCGATCAGCGGCGACCAGGCGGTGAAGGTCTTCCAGCTCGCGCACGCCGATGCGACCAAGGTCGCGCAGATCATCACCAGCCTCTATGGCCAGCAGGCCGGCCAGCGCGGTGGCAACCAGCAGGGCCAGCAGTTCGGGCG
>JANPIY010000098.1:0-4634 GCA_031425255.1 Planctomycetota bacterium | reverse complement strand
GCGATGCGGGTGTCGATCTCGGGGTCGCCGACCTGGCCCAGGCGATGGCGGTTGAGCGCGCCCAGATCGTCGAGCAGGTCGCGTTTGCCCGCGCGACCCATGCCCGCGGGGTCCTGCAGGTAGAGCACCGGATCGCCCTGGCCGCGGAAGCGCACGCCCTGATAACGCGAAGGGATGAAGCCACTGCTCCAGTAATGTTCGTAGAACAGCTGGCCGCAGGTGCGGCCCTCGTCGGTGGAGGTCATCACCACGAAGCCCGGCAGGTCCTTCGCCTGCGTGCCGAGAGCATAGGTCAGCCAGGCGCCGAGGCTCGGACGTCCAGGGACCTGCGAGCCGGTGAGCGTGAACGCGACCCCCGGGGCGTGATTGACCGCCTCGGTCTGCATCGAGTTGATGACGCAGAGCTCGTCCGACATGGCGCCGATGTGCGGCAGCAGCGAACTCATCCAGCGCCCACCCTGGCCGTACTGCTGGAACGGCTTGATCGCCGGCAGGATGGGAAAGGACTTGTAGCCGGCGGTCATCGACGACAGGCGCGCGCCGGAGCGCACCGAGTCCGGCAGGTCCTGGAACCTCAACTTCTCGAGCCCGGGCTTGTGGTCGTAGAGGTCGATGTGCGACATGCCGCCGCCCATCCACAGGATGATCACGCGTTTGGCCTTGGGCGCGAAGTGCGGCAGTCCCTTGAGCGCTCCTGAGCCGGCGCCCCAGTCGTTCGCCTGCGCCAGCGCGGCGACCGCCGATTCGTCGGCGAACACCTGGCGGCCGCCGAGCGCAGCGAGGCCGAGGCCGGCGGCGGCGGTCTGTCCGAGGAGTTGGCGTCGCGTGGTGCTCATGGCTGTGCTCACTGCCGGCTCACGGCTTCATCGAGGTTGAGGATGCCCAGGCACACCGCGGCGTAGGCGGCGAGCTGCAACGGATCGTGCGCCTGATCGCGCTTGGCGGCGCCCACCGCAAGGAAGGCCTCGGCGGCCGTGGCGTCGGTGAAGCGCGCGCGTTGCTTGTCGAGGCTCTTGGCCAGCAGCGCACGCTCGGTCTCGTTCGGCCAGCGCCCGAGCACGCGGCGGAAGGCCAGCGCCAGACGCTGCTCCGGCGCCGCCCCCATCACCCGTGTGGCGAGCGCGCGCGCGGCCTCGACGAAGGTCGGGTCGTTGAGCGTGGTCAGCGCATGCAACGGCGTGCTGGTGCTGGTGGTGCGCACCGAGCAGGTCTGGCGTTGCGAGGCGTCGAACATGTTGGCCGGCGCGACCGTCCGCCGCCAGAAGGTGTAGAGGCTGCGACGGTAGAGATCGGGCCCGCTGGAGAGCGGATAGCTGAAGTCGCGCTCCTTGGTGATCGCCAGCGAGTCCCAGATGTCCGTGGGCTGGTACGGATACACCGGCCGGCCGCCGATGGCGCGCACCAGCAGTCCGCTCGCCGCCAGCGCCTGATCGCGCAGCAGCATGGCGGGCAGCCGGAAGCGCGGCGCACGCGCGAACAGCCGGTTCTCCGGATCGTGTTCGAGCAGGGACGGCGTCACGCGGCTGGCTTGGCGATAGGTGGCGCTGGTGACGATCAGGCGCTGCAGGCGTTTGATGTCCCAACCGCTGTCGCGCAGCTCGACCGCCATCCAGTCGAGCAGCTCGCGATGCAGCGGCGCCTCGCTCTGGATGCCGAAGTCCTCCGAGGTCTTGACGATGCCCAGGCCGAAGAAGGCCTGCCACATGCGGTTGACGATCACCCGGGCGGTCAGCGGCTGATCCTTCGCCACCAGCCAGCGCGCCAGACCCAGGCGGTTGCGCGGCGCCTCGGGCGGCAGCGGCGGCAGGAAGCCCGGCACGTCGATGGCGACCTTGGCTTTGGGCGACTCGTAGTTGCCGCGCTCGAGGATGTGGGTGTCGCGCGGCTTGGCGTCCGACATCACCATCACCATCGGATAGTCGTCCTTGAGCTCGTTCAGGCGGCGCTCGGCCTCCTGCACCTTCGCCTTCGGCTGGCCCTCGAGACCGCCGGCGACCTGATCCTCGAAGTGTTTGCGGATCTGCTCCTGCTCGTCCTTGCTCAGCTCGGGGGTGGGACAGCGGCGCAGCAACCCGGCGATCGCCTCGTCAGAGATCACCGCCTCACCCATCAGCACACGCTGCTGCCAGGCGGCCTGTTCCTTCCTGAGCGTGTCGCGCGCCGCGTTCAGTGCCTTCTCCTGTTCCGTTTTGCGCGCCTTCTGCTCCGGCGAGGCGAGGTCCAGCATGGGATCGGCCGAGCGGATCTTCTGGGTGATGCGACCGGCCGTACCGTTCTCCGGCACGTTGTTGAAGGCCGCCAGCAGCGCGTAGTAGTCCTTCTGCGTGATGGGGTCGTACTTGTGATCGTGGCACTGGGCGCAGGCCACCGTCAGACCGAGCCAGTTGGTGGCGGTGACGTCGACGCGGTCGAAGAGCAGGACGTAGCGCTGCTCCTCGGCGATATTGCCACCCTCGCCGTTGAGCAGGCCATTGCGGTGGAAGGCGGTGGCGAGCTTCTGCTCACGCGTGGCCTCCGGCAGCAGATCGCCGGCAAGCTGCTCGATGGTAAACTGGTCGAAGGGCATGTTGGCGTTGAGCGCCTGCACCACCCAGTCGCGCCACACCCACTGGTAGGTATCGCCGTCCTGCTGGAAACCGTTGGAGTCGGCGTAGCGCGCCGCGTCGAGCCACGGCAGCGCCATGCGCTCGCCATAGTGCACCGAGGCGAGCAGCCGGTCGACGACGCGTTCATAGGCGCCCGGGGCCTGGTCGGCGAGGAAGGCGTCGATCTCCTCCGGCTCCGGCGGCAGGCCGGTGAGGTCGAGGCTCACGCGCCGGATGAGGGTCTCCTTGGGCGCTTCCGGCGATGGGAAGAGATCGTAGCTGTCGAGCTTGGCCGCGACGAAGCGGTCGATGGGGTTGCGCGCCCATGTCGCATTCCGATTTTTCGGTTCCTCCGGTCGCGCCGGCGCACTGAACGCCCAATGACCATCAAACGGCGCGCCTTCAGTGATCCAACGGCGCAACAGATCCCGCTGCTTGTCCGTCAGGTGTCGATGGGAATCCGGCGGCGGCATCTGCTCGTCCGGGTCCTTGGTCAGGATGCGCTTGATGATCTCGCTATCGTTCGGTTTCCCAGGGATGACCGCGTCCTTCGCACGTTGTCCATCCAACGTGTCGAGCCGCAGCTTGCCCTTGCGCTGGCCGGCATCCTGGCCGTGGCAGTAGAAGCAGTTCTCGGAGAGGATCGGGCGGATGTCGCGGCCGTAGTCCACCGAACCCGTGACGGCGGCGGCATGGAGCGGGACCGCGAGAGCGGCCAGGGCGGCGACCAGGACGAGGTGGGAGCGGGTCCGCATGGAGCGAGCGTACCCGAGACCCCCTCCGGGCTAGTTACGTGGGGACGTAAACAACGCGTAAATGAGGCCCGTGGAGGCGCACAACGGCGCCCGGATCCCCACCTACGCCTCCCGTACGAAGTGCAGCCAGATGCCAGATGCCGGAAGGCGAATGGCGAATGGCGAATGGCGAATGGCGAATGGCGAACAGCGAACGGCACCTCCTCAACGCTGATATCCAGCACCGTCCACTGATCTCACCGCTCCACGATCCCATCTTTCACCGCCCGGCTCACCGCCGCGGCGATACAGTTCACGTGCAGCTTCTTGTAGATACAGCGGGTGACGTAGTCGACGGTGTGCTGGTTCAGATCGGTGCGCGCGGCGATCTCTTTTTTTCCCAGGCCATCGACCATCAGCGACAGCACCTGGCGTTCGCGCTCGGACAATCCGGGATCCTCCTCCGGCGCCTTGTCGGGCTTCGCCGGCGCAATGCGCGCGAACATCGACAACACCCGCCTGGCCACCCGCGGATTCATCGGCGACCCGCCGGCCAGCGCCTGGTCAATCGCCGCTCGCACGGTGGCCATCGGCTCGGATTTCAGCAGGTAGCCCGAGGCGCCGGCACACACCGCGCGGAAGATCTTGTCGTCGTCCTCGAATACCGTGAGGATCACGATGCCGGTCTCCGGCGCGAGCTGCTTGATGCGCACGATGCCTTCGATGCCGTCGATGCCGGGGAGGCCGATGTCGAGCAGCACGACGTCAGGGCGTTCACCGGACAGCAACGCTGCGAGGGCTTCCTCGCAGCGTCCGAATTCCTGTGCCACGAGATCGCCGCGTGCCGTGAGGGCGCGTGCCGTCGCGCGGCGGAAGGCGGTATTGTCCTCGATGATCCAGATGGTGGTCATGACGCAGCCGTTACGCGGGAATGTTGTAAAACTAAGATCTCTGGCCGCAGAGGCGCAGAGGCGCAGAGGCGAAAAAGACCCTGCTTTGCCTTTTCCTCTGCGCCTCTGCGTCTCTGCGGCCGATTCATCTTCGTCAGCTTCCCAGCCTTGGCGAGACACCCGTGCCACGGATGAGCCTGCCGATCGATCACCGCATTCATGTCGCCCTCTGTACGGAAGGCGCCCGCCCTGATCCAGCTGCCGGCACCGAAAGCCTGGCCACCGGCACCGAGAATTCGATGCGTGTGCCTTTACCGGCCGCCGACTCGATCGTCAGCCGGCCACCCTGCGTGCGCGCGCGTTCGCGCAGGCTGGTCAGGCCGATGCCAACTCTGGCGGTGGCGGCCTCGAAGCCGCGTCCATTA
>JANPIY010000097.1:0-4840 GCA_031425255.1 Planctomycetota bacterium | reverse complement strand
GCGCAAGGTCACGCGCAGGCGCAGTACCAGCTGGGTGACTGTTTCGCGAAAGGCTGGGGCGTGAAACCAGATCTGACGCAGGCCGTCGCCTGGTGGCAGCGTGCGGCCGAACAGGGACACCAGGATGCCCAGGACAGCCTGAAGAAATTCAGGCGCTGATCACGTGATCGGCAGAGGATCCTGCGTCCGTTAGGCAGGACCTGTTCTTGCCTCGACGGCATTTGGTGTGGGTCAGATTCCATCTTCGCGCCCGCCGGTCTTCCCGAATAACCTTCGGTTGCTAGCGGATCATCATCAGAAGTTGGCCGTCACTCCGGCATTGGCGCTGTAGCGGTCATAAGCGCCCTGCAGCCTGCTGTCGCTGTACTCGTAACCGACATCGACCTGGGCCTGCAGGCCTGGCCGGAACACGTAACTGGTGCCGATCATGCCGCGCGCAGTCCAGCGTTCGTCCTTGGGTTGGGCGGAGACGCTCTCGATATCCTGGAGGTTGTATCCTTCGCCGCTCATGGTGAGCGACCAGACCTCATTGAGCGGGTGTCCGTAGGCGAGCACAGCGCGTGAAGCCAGCGCGGGATTGCCGCTGATGGCATCCTCGATGCCGCCGGACAGCGTCAGTGACCAGGTCTTGTCGGTGGCAGTGACGGTGTTGCCGTTGACCTGCCAGGTCGGACTGATGACGTCGCCGGCCGGCAGGACATCGTTGGCCTCATAAGAGCGGTATTCGACGCCACCTTCGATGGCCAGGCCGATGGCTTCGCTGACCTGGCGTCTCCAGCCCACCAGCCCGCTGGCGCTGAGGCTGTTCTGATTGGTGGCGGACTGATCATACATCAGGCGGTCACCGACGATCCGCAGGGTGAGCTCATCGGCGCTCTCGAGACGCAGGCCGTAGCCGAGGGTGAGCGAGACCGTGTTGGTGTCGCGATCATCCTCGCCGAATTCACGCGAAGATTCCAGGTAATCGCTCCGCCGGAAACCCAGTCCCCCGGACAGCCGATGGCGCAGTCCGGTCAGATCGCCATTCACATCCGCCGACCAGCTGTCGACGAGCAGGCGTTCACCGGTCTGCTCGTCCGGATCATCGCTGCGGCTGAACCGGGCGCTGGCACTGGTGACGCTCTGCTGCGTCTTGCGCATGAGCTGCAGCTGGGCGCTGCCCTGATTGCGGTAGCGATGGTCGGGGTCGTCGCTGAACACCAGGTCGGCGACGACATCACCGGTGAGGGTCGTGGCCTCGCTCCAATTGAAGACCAGGCCCACGCCGGCTCCGGCGGTGACCGTGACCTCGTCGGTGGGATCGTCGGGCGAGGCGTTGACGTTGCTGTCGTAACGGGTACCGGCATTGAGATGGGGATGCAGCACGAGGCGATCATTGAGATAGACCAGATTGGCCAGTCCATCCTCGGCCGCACCGACCACCGTCAGCGGCAGGAGCAACCACAGCGGGCGGTAGTACATGACGGGCACCCTAGGTGGAGCCGGCGGTTGGCAATTCCCCGCTGGCCGCCGGCGTTGCAGCAGGCCAGCGCGCACAGCGCACCGCCCGTGTCCGCGGCCCATGACACAGGGCGGCGGCGCATCCAGGCACCATGGGCAGATCAACCAGATGCAGCGCGCGCAGGCCAGGCAGGGCGGCGAAGTCACCCTCTATGCGCAGCGGCTGGTCAGCGATGACCACGTGTTCCATGCCTCCGAGAAGACCCAGCCCGAGCGCTTTGAGGGCCGCCTCCTTGCGTGTCCAGGCGGCAAGGAATGCCTGCGGGCGTTCCGCTGCCGGGATGGAGCGGAAACGTGTCAGCTCTGACGCAGCGAATACCCGGGTAGCGAGCTGATCGACCTCGCCCAAGCGTCCGCCCTGTTCCAGATCGACACCGATGACGCCGTCATCGGCGAGGGCGATCAGTGCATGCGAGCCACTATGGCTGAGATTGAAGATCTGAGGAAGATCGCGCAGCGCCGGTTTGCCATGGGCATCGATCACGAAGGAGAGACCGCCCGGATCACGTCCCGACTGCCAACCGAGGATCTGACGCAGGGCGGTGTGCGCGGCGAGGTAGCGCTGCTGCAAGGCGGTGGTCCGCAGCCGGCGTCCGCATTCGCGTTCGCGCGCATCCATCAGGTCCGACTGCACCACGATCGCAGCCAGATCGACGTACAGCACCAGGACTTCATCGGCGCTGTGCGGACGTTCGACGACAGGCCAGGCGAGGGGATCAGCAGGTCGCTCGGTCCATGGCATGGCGCGAGCGTGGATGCACCCGCAGGCATCGCAATCGCGCGCCCAAGCGATCCCCAGTGCGCAGGTGTTGCGGGATACCGCTGTTGGCGGCCTGTCTGGCGGATCAAGGGCTTTCACCGCTGACCGTGCTTGCACTTGCGTCATGCCGACTGTTGACCAAGGTTTCCGCCTCCATCGCAAACCACGCGGAGATCACATGCGCAGCGCTTTCAGAACCCGGGTCCTGGTCACCGGCGGAGCCGGCTTCATCGGATCGCACCTATGTGAACGTCTCTTGCAACGCGGATGCGACGTCATCTGCGTCGACAATTTCTACACCGGTACCCGCGATAATATCGCCCACCTGCTGACCGATCCCCACTTCGAGATCATGCGCCACGACGTCTGCATGCCGCTCTATGTCGAGGCCGACTGGATCTTCAACATGGCCTGCCCGGCCTCTCCGGTGCACTACCAGTTCGATCCGGTGCAGACCACCAAGACCAGTGTGCACGGTGCGATCAACATGCTCGGCCTCGCCAAGCGGGTGAAGGCGCGCATCCTCCAGGCCTCCACCAGCGAGGTCTATGGCGACCCGCTGCAGCACCCCCAGACCGAGGCCTACTGGGGCAACGTCAATCCGATCGGCATCCGCAGCTGCTACGACGAAGGCAAACGCTGCGCCGAAACCCTGTTCTTCGATTACCACCGTCAGCACAACGTCGACATCAAAGTGGTGCGCATCTTCAATACCTACGGCCCACGCATGCATCCGAATGATGGTCGGGTGGTATCGAACTTCATCGTCCAGGCGCTCAAGGGTGAGGACATCACCATCTATGGCGATGGGGAACAGACGCGTTCCTTCTGCTATGTCGACGATCTGGTCGATGGCCTGCTCAAGATGATGGACACCGAAGCCGGTTTCACCGGTCCGGTCAACCTGGGCAACCCAGGAGAGTTCACCATCCGCCAGCTGGCCGAAGAGGTCCTGCGCCAGATCGGTGGTACCTCCAAGCTGGTGATGAAGCCGTTGCCGTCCGATGATCCCAAGCAGCGCAAACCGGATATCACCTTGGCCAAGGCGAAACTGGGCTGGGACCCGCAGATCAAGCTCGCCGACGGCCTGACCCGGGCGATCCCGTATTTCCGCCGCTTCGTCGATTGACCACCCGCGTCGCCGAGGACGTTACGACCCGCTGAACCCGAGGCGTACCAACGAGCGGACATCCGATGTATTTCTTCGAGCGTGTGCATCCCCGGCTCTCAACCACCCTCGATTGCCTGCGCTGGATCGCCGCCGGCATGGTGGTGGTGTCCCATGCGCGCAACATGGTGTTCGCCGGCTGGTCGACCCTGGCGGACGACCAGCACACCGCGGTGAAGGCGGCGTTCTACCTGTTCACCGCCTTCGGCCATCAGGCGGTCATCGTCTTCTTCGTGCTCAGCGGTTTCCTGGTTGGCGGCTCCGTGGTCAACGACCTCCGCCGGCAGCGCTTCTCGTTCGCGCGCTATCTGGTCAACCGGGTGTCCCGCCTGTATGTCGTGCTGGTTCCGGCACTGCTCCTGGGGTGGTGCTGCGACCTCATCGGCAGTAATTGGTTCAATGCCCAGGGCGTTTACACCCACGCCTGGCCGCAACTGCTGTGGTCGATGGACTACCCGGTGGTTGAGCGCTTGTCGGCCGGCATCGCGGTGGCCAACCTGTTCAACCTGCAGACCATCTTCGCCCCGACCTTCGGCAGCAACGGACCGCTGTGGAGCCTGGCCAATGAATTCTGGTATTACATTCTTTTCCCGCTTTGCCTCGCCCCGTTCATGCGGTGGCATTCCTGGGGCGTGCGTGGTGCGCTGGTGCTCATCGCCGCCGCGGTGGTGGTGCTGATCCATCCCGACATCCTCATCTATGGCGCGGTATGGGCCCTGGGTGTGGGCATCCGTTTCCTGCCGCGTCCCCTGGTTCCCTGGACCTGGGCCTCCGCGCTTCTTGCGCTGGTGATGGTGGTGATCAGCGCACGCCTGCCGCATTGGCGCGACGGTATCGAACTGCTGGCCGATGGCCTCCTGGCCCTGGCCATCGGGAACCTCCTGCTGACCCTGATGCATCATGCCCGCCCCGACGTCGGTCTGACCGGTGGCCGCCTCCATGCCGTGCTGGCCGACTTCTCCTACAGCCTGTACCTGCTGCATTTCCCGCTGCTGGTACTGCTGTGTGCCGCCAGCCAGAGCTGGTTCGGAATCGGCTTGTCGATGACGCCGAGCGGATGGCTGCCGTTCGCCTTCATGGCGTTGGTGGTGGTGTTGATCTATGCCTATGCCTGGCTGACCTCGCTCGTCACCGAACGGCATACCGCCGCCGTGCGCGAAGTGCTCATGCGTTGGTTGCGGCTGCAGCCAGCGGTCAAGGCGACACCGCAGGCCAAGCCGGTCATGCTGCCGGGTTCATCGTGAATCCGGAGGCAGGTCAGTGGAGTGTCAGCGTGGTGATCAGCCCACGGTGATCGCTGCCGGGAATGAGGAATGAACGCCGCGGCGCAAAGGCCACGCCACGTCCCGCCAC
This sequence comes from Planctomycetota bacterium, assembly GCA_031425255.1. Classification (GTDB taxonomy): domain Bacteria; phylum Planctomycetota; class UBA11346; order UBA11346; family UBA11346; genus BOG-1363. The sequence goes on along the minus strand of JANPIY010000097.1, from coordinate 59 downwards.
GTGGTCGATATCGATCGCCAAGGGCCCCAGCCACCTGGGCCAGGTGGACGGCCCAGGGC
>JANPIY010000096.1:0-13149 GCA_031425255.1 Planctomycetota bacterium | reverse complement strand
GGCGCCTTCGCCCTCGACGAGCGCGTGTTCGCTGCACCCACTACCACCACACCCGGTCAGGCCAACATGTACCACCCCGATTACCGCACGGACTGGGATCTCGGCGACGAGCCCGCGCGATTCTACAATTGGTAAGGACATGCGAAGCCACTGCACTCTTTCGGCTGTGCGGCATTCCAGGGAGGCTATTCCTGACGGAACGAACTCGCGCACCGCTCCACCCGCAAAGGGCGCAGAGGGCACCGAGCTGAGAATCCCCAGCTCTGCGGCCACGGCGGTGGGATCGGCCGCAGAGACGCAGAGACCCAGAGGAAGACCATGACAGGGGGTTTTTCCTCTGCGCCTCTGCGTCTCTGCGGCCGTTCCATCGCATGGACTGCACCGCACCCACTGAGCGCGTCGATGATCCTGTTTTTGCCGCAGATCATTCGGTTTCCCACGTATGAATCGGCCCATCAACCGGTGCCGCGCCGAGAGCGTTATACGCCACTGGAAATAAAGTGAGATATTCCGCGAGCGAGTCCGAATAGGGTACATGACCGGCGACGCCCTGGACATTCTCGTGGAACAGGTGCGCCAGGGCGACGAGGACGCTTTCACGCGCCTGGTGACCGAACTACACGGCGACCTGTGCGCATTCGTCGCCGTGCGGGCGCCGCATCCGGACCTGATCGAGGAACTGGTCAACGATGCCCTGGCGACCGCCTTCGAGAAGCTGCCGACCTACCGCGGTGGCGGCACGTTCCGTTCCTGGGTGAAGGGCATCGCGCGCAACCTGCTGCTCCGCCACCTCGACCATCTCCGTCGCACCGTCACCCAGGAGAGTGGAGAGAGCCTGGAAGCGGCCCTGGCGCAGGCGGCCCTGGACCGCGCCTCCTCCGACCACTCCATTCCTGATGATCTCATGCACCGGCTGCGCGGCTGCCTGGAGCAGATCGCGCCGATGTCCAAACGCCTGCTCGCCTGGCGCTATGCCGATGGCCTGTCCCTGGACGAGGTCGCCGCACGGGCGCAGCGCAGCGTCGCGGGGATCACCAATGTGCTGTTCCGCCTGCGCGGCCAGTTGCGGACCTGCATCGAGCGGAGACGCCCATGATGACGTCCCTGGCCGAGGATCTGGAACGGTGGCTCGACGATGATGCCGATGCGCCGACCCGGGAGCGCCTGCGGCGACAGCTCGATGACCCGGTCGCCGCCGAGGAGATCTTCGCCCACCTCATGATCGCCGGGCTGCTGCGGACCGGACTGCAGCCGATTCCACCAGCACTGGTGGTCACCCGCGTGCGCGCGCTGATGGCGGCACGCCTGCCGGATCGTCAGCGGCTGTCGATCCAGGAGATCCGCCGCCACCTGTTTCCGCGCCGGGCCTGGCCCCGCGTGATCGCCATCACCATCGTCGCGGCGACCCTCATGGTGGGGATCCTGGGCTGGTGGTTGCAGCAGTCCGCGGCCGGAGTGCAGGTCCTGGACGGACACGGCCGCTTCGCCGATGGGCGTGCGCTGGTCGCCGCCGGGGCGGTTCCGGCCGGCAGCGAGGTGATCGCCGACGAGGCATTGACGCTCACCTGGCCCGATGGATCGCGCGTCGTGCTCGATCCCGGGACGCGCACGCAGGTCAGCGATGACCTGATCGAATTGACCGCGGGCAGGCTGCAGGCCGACATCACCAAGCGCCCAGCGACCGCCCCGTTCGTGGTCCGCACTCCCAGCATGACGGTGACGGTGGTCGGCACGCGCTTCAGCGTCGAAGTCAAGGCGGCCGTGACGACGACCCAGGTCACCGCGGGGCGGGTCCGGGTGAGCAATCGCCAATCCGATGAGCGTGAGTTGGGAGCCGGGGCCGAGGCGCTGGCGGACGCCGACGGCTGGGTGGCGCGCCCCATTCCGCCCAATGTCCTCGGCGCACAGGAGCGCGCCGAGGGCTGGATCCTGTTGTTCGACGGCCGCACCACGGCCGGGTGGCGCGGCTTCACGTCGGTCACCGTGCCGGCGCACTGGCGCGCCCGTGACGGCGTGCTCGAACGAGCTGCGCAGGATCAGGAAACCAAGGAGGACCTCGCCACCCTCGCGCAGTTCTCCGACTTCGATCTGCGCTTCGAGTGGCGGATCTCCGCGGGTGGCAATAGCGGCGTCTTCTACCGCTCCGAAGTCGAGCGCGGCGGCCCGGCCCACGATCACGGCCACGAGTACCAGCTGGTCGACACCGCCCGCCACCCCGACGGTCGCACGCCGCTGACGTGGCCGGGAGCCTGCTATGGCCTGGTGGCGCCGGATGGTGACCGCGCCATGCCCGCCGGAGCCTGGAACCGTGGGCGCATCGTGGTGCGCGGACCGGCGGTCGAACACTGGCTCAACGATGAGGTGGTGGTGCGCTTCACCATCGGCAGCGCCGATTGGCAGGAACGCATCGCGCGCAGCAAGTTCGTCAAAGTGCCTGACTACGGCCGCGCCGCGAGCGGGCGCGTGATGCTGCAGGACCACGGATATCCGGTCGCCTTCCGCAACCTCAAGCTGCTCCCGCTGACGCCCACCGCCCCGTGACACCCTTTCCGCCATGGACCGACGCATGATCACTTCACGTAGCCTCCTCACCCTCGCCGCTCTCATCCTGGGCTGCGCTGTCGCCCATGCCGATGAGGCCTGGCGCTCCCTCTTCAATGGTAAGGACCTGACCGGTTGGCGCGCCAACGCCGAGCCGGCGTCTTGGTCGGTCGTCGATGGGGCGATCAGGGCCAATGCCACGAAGGCCAGCTCGCACCTGTTCTGGATCGGTGATGCACCGGACTTCGAACGCTTCACCAACTTCGCGCTGGAAGTAGTCACCCGCAGCGAACCGCACTCGAATGCAGGCATCTTCATCCACACCGACCTGGCGGCCCAGCCCGGCACGCTGCACCTGCTCAACGGTTATGAGATCCAGCTGAACAGCTCGGCCCACGAGAAGCGCAAGACCGGCAGCTTGTATGCCGTGGTCGATCTGGCCACGTCGCCGGTCGACGAAAGCACCTGGTTCACCGTCCTGATCACCGTCTTGAACAAGCGCATCACCGTGCGGATCAATGATCAGCAGACAGTCGACTATACGGAACCCGACCCGCTGCAGCGGCCGGCCGAGCGCGCCGGCCGCCGCCTGAATCCCCTTGGTGGGGCCATCGCGCTCCAGGCGCACGACCCCAAGAGCGTGTTCCTATTCAAGAGCATCCGCATCCGTCCGCTGCCATGAGGTCCCGCATCTGCCCGCCATGGCTGGTGGCATCGTCGCCAGCGTGGCTGGGTCTCATCCTGAGCTTCTCCGCGGCAACTCTGAACGCCGCCACCGCGCTGCCGCGGCTTGAGGCGGTGACTCCCGATGGCGATCTCGCCGATTGGGGAGATCGCGGAGCGCGACTACCGTTCTTGACGCCGGATTCGACGCGGCTGCCGGATCCGGCGCGCAGCGGCGTGTCCGCCCGCTTCGGCTGGGATGATCGCGGTCTGCTCATCGCGGTGGAGGTGACCGATACGACTCCCCATGAGGCGCACCTGGCATCGGCCGGCTATACGGCCGATAGCGTCGAGTTGTTCCTGGCTGTCGAGCCGGCCAAGCCGGGATGTATCCAACTCGTTCTCAGTCCGGGAAAGGATCCTGCCCATCCCGCGCCCCGTCATTACGTGTTCAATAACAGTTCGGTAGAGAGCCAGCCCCCGGGCAATGAACCCGCATGGGCGGTCAAGGCGCGCGCTGATGGCTATGTCGCCGAGGTTCGCCTCCCTTGGGCGGCATTGCGACTCCAGGCCGCGGCCGGGCTCACCATCGGAACGCGCCTGTATGTGAACGACCAGGATGACCAGGGTGTGCGCACACGTTTCGTCTGGCAGCCAGAGGCGCGCGCCGAGCGTTTCCACGGCTTCACCCTGGCAGCCGATGCCACGACAGAAGCCCTCGACGCCCCCGTCGCGTGGACCGCGCTGGATGTGGCCGAGTCGACCGGGCGCTTGAACCTGATCGCTCGCGCCTCCCTCGCGGGAAGTTCCTGGCAGGTGCGTCAGGGCGAACAGGTGCTGGGCGAGTTCCGGCTGACTGCCGATGGCGGCGCAGCGAGCGGCAGCGTCCTGCTTCCGGCCGGAAGGGCAGCGGGCACGCTGACGCTCATCGGGCCCGCGAACGCAATCATGACCGTGATGGACAACAGCCCTGGTGACGCGACTGGGGTCATCGGACGGGCGAGCAGCGGGCGGATCAGTGCCGCCGACAAGGCGCTGTTGGCGTTCGCGCGCACGGAGTTCCCGCACCACATCTTCACCGAGCCCCGGTTTCCCAGGCTGGACTTCATCGATCCGGTCCGGGTCGCGCGTTTCTTGGGCGCGGCCCCGACCATCGTCACCCGCTGGATGGACGCTGGCGGGCGGGATGTGACGGTCCCGAAAACTCCTGGGCGTTATGCGGCCCGCAGCGAGCTCACGATCCCAGGGAGAGCGCAGCCGCTGGTTCTCGAGCATCTCCTCTATCGCATGCCCGCGGGCACCGGTCTGCCGCCAGAGACGGATGAGGTCGCAGCGCGGATCCTCGGGTTCGGCTTGCAGGGTGGCGATGCGACCCCGTCCCAGAGCGCGCGGGTGGCCGAGCGGTGGTGGCACGGGATCCGCCGCGCCCGCGGCTGGAGCGACACGTTGCCGTACCAGCTCCATGTGCCGGTGGGAGACGCCTCGCAGCCGAGGCCGTTGATCGTGCACCTGCACGGCTCGGGCCAACATGCTGAACTGGCGGTGAACGAACGGCTGCCGCTGCTGGTATCGCTCGCCGGGCCCGAGCCGATCATCGTCTATCCGCGATCCCCAGGCGGCTGGCGCGGGCCGGCAGTGGGAGAACTGATCGATGCGCTCACGAAACTACACGCCATCGACCCGGCACGCATCTATCTGATCGGCTTCAGCCTGGGTGGGATGGGCTCGTGGGAGGTCGCGCTCGACCAGCCCGAGCGTTTCGCCGCAGTGGTTCCGATCGGTGGGCGCATGGGCAGTCCGGCCGATGCGCATCGCCTCAAGGACGTGCCGGTATGGGTCTTCAATGGCGAGCACGACCCGAGCACCACGTGCGAGGAAGCGAGCATGATGGTGGAAGCGCTCAGACGCGCTGGCGGGAAACCGCAGTTCACGGTGCTGCCAGGCAGATCTCACGGCGACTCGCAGGATGCGGCCTACCGGCATCCCGGGCTCTTCGACTGGATGCTCGCGCAGCGGCGCGGGTCGACCCGATGATCCACCGCATGCAACACGCCCTACGCGATTGCGTCAGTCCCTCTCCAGCCGACACCGGGCACTCTCGATCAGCGACGCGAAACCCGGCCCCATCCCTCCATCGACCTCACCTCACCAGGACCCGTATGCTCAAGCACCACCTCTCGTTTCTCGCCGCCGCCCTCATGGCGACCGCCCTCCACGCCCAGGAGCCGGGCGCAGCGACGTCCACCTATTACGTCTCGCCCAAGGGCGATGACTCCAAGCCCGGCACTTCGATCAACGCGCCGCTGAAGACCATTCAGAAGGCCGTCGACCTGGCCATGCCGGGCGCGACGATCCTCATCCGTGGCGGCATCTACCGGGAGACCGTCACCACGCCGCGCTCGGGCACGCCCACGGCGCCCATAACGCTGCAGAACTACCAGAAGGAAGTGGTGACCGTCAGCGGCACCGACGGCATCGACGGCGAATGGACGCTGGTGGGCAACGAGGTCTATCGCACGCCGATGCCGTGGAAATACCACTTCGAGAATGAACGCGCCGATTACGACTCCAACCAGATCTTCCATAAAGGGGTGATGCTGGAACTGGCCCGCTGGCCGACCCAGACCAGTCCGGATCCAGTCTTCCCCACCATCGCGATCGCCGATTCGGTGACCTTCTCCAAGAGCAAGCCCGACCTCAAGGGCAATGACCTGGCGACCTTCCATCGCGCTGACTTCCAGGAACCGCCGAGCCGGTGGATCGGAGCGAAGATCTGGGTGAACCTGGCGCGCAACGGGACCGATGGCCAGGGCCAGACCGGTACGGTGGTGGCTGCCGAGCCCGGCAAGATCACGGTGAGCAATATCGACACGCGCGGCGGCGATGGCGCGTGGGGCATCGGGAAGGGTACCGAGTTCTACCTCTTCCAGCCGACCCTGGCGGGTCTGCGCGCGAACGAGGGGATCCACACCGGCCTCGATCGCGGCGAATGGTACATCGATGCAGAGAACCAGCAGCTCCATGTCCGTACCCTGACCGGCGAGAAGCCCGCCCCCGGGTCGATCGAGGCCAAGCGGCGCACCTATGGCTTCAACTTCGATGGCGACAGCCACCTGACGGTGCGCGGCATCGGCTTGTTCGCCACCGCGCTGACCACCGACGACAAGGCGGCCAATCGCAACGTCAACCCGGGCGGCGTGGCCGCCGCCAGCCATATCCTCATCGACGCGATGAAGGCCCTGTACATCTCCCATTTCACCGACCACACCGGCAACTACCAGATGCAGTGGCAGCAGAAGTCGGGGCTGATCCTCAGCGGCACGAACATCACCTTCCAGAACGGCGATCTCCGCTACAGCGCCGGCTCGGGCCTGTGCATGATCGGTCGGGGCGGCAAGATCCTCAACAGCGTCTTCCGCGACCTGAACCTGGGCGTGAGCGAGGCCGGCATGGTGAACTTCGGCAAGACCTACGATCCGGGCAACGGGGCGGCGGTCAGCGAAGACCATGAGTTCGCCTACAACACGCTGTCGAGCTCGCCCCAGCAGGGGGTCAACTTCCGCGCCTTGACCAACAGCACGAAGAAGCCTGAAGACACCCGCGCGCGCATCCACCACAACCTGATCCACGATGTGATGGTGCGCTGCTTCGACTCGGCGGCGATCGATTCGCTCGGTTCGAATCACCAGTACGTCCGCATCGACCACAACGTGATCTACAACCTGCAGGGTCATCGCAAGTATGGCATCTACTTCGATTTCGCCTCGCACGGCATCGTCGACCACAACGTGGTCTACAACGTGACCAGTCCCATCAACATCAACTGGGACCCGAAGCGGGGTGCGCAGAACATGTGGGTGCTGAACAACGTCGCCATCGCCGATGCCACGTACAAGGAGAACAAGGGGGGCGGAGTCGCAACCGGTGCCGACTCCAGCGAGGGCAGCATCATCCGCAATAACATCTGGTCGAGTGGCCTGTACTCGGGCGGGTGGAACGGCTCGGTGGACAGGGTGCTCGGCAAGGCGGTTCTCAGCAACAACATCCTGGCCAGCAATGCGCTCTTCATCGATGGCGCGAACGCGGACATGGGCCTGCGCAACTACCAGCTGCAGAAGACCGCCAGCGAGGCGATCGACCAGGGCATGAGCGTCCCGCCGTATGACGACCAGCTGGTCGGTCTGCCCGATCTCGGCCCGTTCGAGTACGGCGTTCCGGCCTGGAAGGTGGGTGCCGGCCACATGCCTGCAGCATCGTCATCCGCGAAATGAGCAGACCCCTCATGTCTACCGATCCAATGCCTGCTGCCGAACTGCCTCTGGCCGAGACGGGAATCCTCTCATGACACCACGCGTGCGCACATCCACTCCCCTGATCTGCCTGGCACTCGCCTGCCTCGGCGCGCCGCTGTCCGCGGCCGTCGTCCCGGCGATGCTGTTCAGCGACAACGCCGTCCTCCAGCGCGACAAGCCGGTCCCCGTATGGGGGACGGCCGATGCGGGTGAGAAGGTCTCCGTCGCCTTCGCGGGACGCACCGCGAAGGCCACCGCCGACGCGTCCGGCCGCTGGCGTGTCGATCTCCCGGCGATGCCCGCCAACGCCAAGCCCGCCGACCTGGTCATCACCGGGGGGAACACCGTCACCTGCACCAACGTGGTGGTCGGCGATGTCTGGCTGGCCTCCGGCCAGTCGAACATGGAATGGCCGGTCAAGGACACCAGCGACGCGGCACTCGACGTCCCCGGCTCGGCGCGCTTCCCGTTGATCCGCCACGTGCGGGTCGACTTCCGCGTATCCGAAACCCCGCTCCCCACCGCGTCGGGTGCGTGGAAAGTGGCGGGGCCGGAAGCCACCGGGGATTTCACCGCGGTCGGCTACTACTTCGCCCTCGGCATCCACGAAGTCCTCGGCATCCCGGTCGGCATCCTGCACAGCTCGCGTGGAGGCAGCCTGATCCAGGCGTGGATGGATCCCGCCACGCTCGCTTCGGGGCCCGACTTCGCGCACTACGCGGTGAACCGGGCCAAGGCCGCCGCCGAGTATCCCCAGAAGAAGGCCAACCTCGATGCCGACGTCGCCCGCTGGGAGGCGGAGAAGGCCGCGGCGCAGGCGGCCAAGAAACCCTTCACCGCGCAACGTCCCAGCGAAGGCTGGGCCGGGCTCTCCGGCGGGCCGAACGACCAGACGATGCCTTCCGGACTGTTCAATGGCATGATCCATCCGCTCCTGCCCTGCGCCCTGCGCGGCATCATCTGGTATCAAGGGGAAGGCCACGTCGGCAACCATGGTGGTTATGCCAAGAACTTCCCCCCGCTGATCACCGGCTGGCGGTCCCAGTTCGGGCAAGGCGATCTGCCGTTCTACTGGGTGCAGCTCGCCGCCTATGAAGACCCGGCAGGCACCAGGGTCGCCTTTCTGCGGGAAGCGCAGGGCAAGGCGCTGGCGTTGCCGCACACCGGCCAGGCCATCGCCACCGATGTCGGCGACAGCCTCAACATCCACCCGCAGCGCAAGATGCCCGTCGGCCGGCGGCTCGCCCGCGTCGCGCTCGCCGGCACCTATGGGCAATCCATCATCGCGCATGGTCCGACCGTCAAGGCGGCGACGCGCGAAGGCCCCGGGTTCCGCATCACCTACACCACCAGCGGCAACCGGCATCGGCTGCACACCGTCGCCAGCACCGTCCAGGGCTTCGAACTCGCGGGTCAGGACCGGGTGTTCAAACCCGCGCGGGCGGTCATCGACAAGGACCAGGCCACCATCCTGGTCACCAGCGCCGAGGTCCCCGATCCGCTCGCCGTGCGTTATGCCTGGCGCGACTTCCCCGATGTCAGCCTGTACAACCGCGAGGGTCTGCCCGCGGTGCCCTTCCGCAGTGACGATTGGGACAAGTAGTCCTGGCAGCGCGCGGTAGCGTCAAACGCACCCGCCCGTCCTTGGTATGATGTGGCCTGAACTCCGGAGATGCCCATGCCGTCATTCCCCCGCTCCCCTTCCTCCGCCATCCCGCTCGCCTTGTGCGCCGTCCTGGCGATGGGCCACGCCGCCGCGCAGGACGCGCTCGATTTCCCAGGCAAGGAAGGCCCTGGGAAGGGCAAGCGCGTCGTCCTGGTCGCCGGTGACGACGAGTACCGCAGTGAGGAGGGCCTGCCGATGCTGGCCAAGATCCTCAGCCAGCGCCTGGGCTTCGACTGCACGGTCTCATTTCCGGCTGGCGCCGATGGGGTGATCAAGCCGGCGGACCATCTGCTGGTGTCGAACCCCGCCGCCTTCGAGCGCGCCGACGCGATCGTCATGCTGCTGCGTTTCCGCACCTGGAGCCCCGAGGCGATGCAGAAGTTCGAAGGGGCCTACCTGCGCGGCGTGCCGATCATCGCCCTGCGCACGTCGACGCACGCCTTTGATTTCAAGGACGGTCCGTACAAGAAATGGACCTGGAACAACAAGGAGCCGGCGTGGCTGGGTGGTTTCGGCAAGCAGGTACTGGGCGAGACCTGGGTGGCGCACCATGGCGTGCACAAGAAGGAGGGCTGCCGCGGCATCATCGAGGCGGCCAACAAGGACCATCCGATCCTGCGCGGCGTGAGCGACGTTTTCGCTGACAGCGACGTCTACACCGCGACCCCGCCCGCGGACGCCACCATCCTGATGCGCGGCCAGGTCACCGACTCGCTGAAGCCCGACAGCAAGCCGGTCCCGGGCGCGAAGAACGAGCCCATGCAGCCCGTGCTGTGGACGCGTGAACGCACCAACGAGAGCGGCACGGTGAACCGCATCGTCACCACCACCATGGGGGCCGCGACGGACCTCCAGAGTGAGGGCTTGCGCCGGCTGGTGGTCAATGCCGTCCTGTGGGGACTGAAGCTCGAGGTGCCGGCGAAGACCGATGTCACCTACGTCGACCCCTACCACCCGGGCTTCTACGGCTTCAACACCGAGCGGAAGAATTTCACGGTGGATGCGCTCGGACTCGGGAAGCCCCTGCCGCCGCCGGACGCTGAAAAGGCCCCGTAGCGCCGGCCGCCCGCTACAAGACCTCCAGGGAATCCGTGGAGCGCAACGGGCTGCGAACGCCCCACCTCGAGGAAGCATCAGAACCCATGAACCACATCCTCACCCGCCGTGGTTTCGTCGGCCTCGCGGCCCTCTCCCTCAGCGCCTGCGCCAGCGGCGTGGCGCGCGCAGCGGACCTGACGCCGACACCTGCGCAGATGGAAGGGCCCTTCTTCCCCGATAAACTGCCCCTCGACCAGGACAACGACCTGGTGCATGTCCAGGGGAGCGCACAGCCCGCGCGAGGCATCATCACGAATTTCCATGGGCGCATCCTCGGCACCGATGGCAGGCCCGCGCGCGGAGCGGTGATCGAGATCTGGCAATGCGACGCCAACGGCATCTACCTCCACCGCCAGGGCGGCGACCGGGCCAAGCTGGACGCGGGCTTCCAGGGCTTCGGTCGATTCCGGGTCGGAGATGATGGCGCCTACCGGTTCCTCACCATCCGCCCGGTCGCCTATCCCGGTCGCCCGCCGCATATCCACGTCAAGATCCGTGACGGGAACAGCGAGCTGCTGACGACGCAGTGTTACGTCGCCGGTGATCCCGCCAACGAACGTGACGGGGCTCTGCGCGGACTCCCCGACGATGCCGCGCGCACGGCACTCACGGTCGAGTACCTACCTGCAGCGAAAGGCGAGCTGACAGCGACCTTCGACGTGGTGTTGGGCAAGACGCCGAAGGCGTGAGCGCACGCTTTTCGCAGCAGTGCTGCGTGCGAGGTGCGAAGTGCGAAGTGCGAAGTTCACCGTGAGCGCCAAGCCGCAAAGCGATCAATCGCCGGGCACCCCTCCGGGATGTTCCACGCCTGCTGGGCGAACGTCAGCGCGGCGTACGCGCCACGCCTCCTGCGCTACGGGCGGGCGACCGGCCAACTCGGCCTGGATGGCGCGCGCCAACAGGACGCCGGCGTCGAGCGACAGACCACCAGGGGACGATGAGCGCGCCGGCTGGGATAGCCGGCCACTTTGCTGGAAGAGGCCGCTCACGGTGGCAACGCCGCCGTGACGGTGACGACGATGGTCTGCTGCGCCCCCGCGCCGCTGGTGATCGCGGTCGGTACCTGGAAATAGAGGGCACAGCTCGCGGTGTGCCCGCTGGCCACACCGGTGGTCAGCGCCTGCGGCGTGGCGGTCAGGATCAGCGCATAGGAAGCGGGGACGGTCGGTGCCGATACCGACGCCCCGCTCGCGTCCGCCTTCATCAGGTAGGCATCGCTGCCCGCGCTGGCGGCCGGCGACCACGTCGATGGCGCGGTGACGGTGCTGGTGATGGCCAGATCGACCGTGCAGTCGCCGACATCGCGGATGGTCAGGTCCAGTCCACTGGTGATGGAGTCCTTCACCACGCCCAGCGCGAGCGTGCCGAGCGTCCAGCTCTTGGGGTCGCTGCCGGTGGCCCAGGCGATGGCCACGGTGCTCGTACCCGGTCCGAGATCGATCGCGCTGGCGGCGTTCCCGACTGCTGGCATCAGTCCCACCGCATCCTGCACGTGGGCGCCGGAGGCCATGAACAGGCCGCTCGCCACGCCGGTACTGGTGGCCGCCGCGCTGTACAGGCCGCCGGGCGACAGGCGCGGCGTCCCCAGCAGCGACATGGTGATCGTGGTACCGCTCTGGTTGGCGATGGTGGTCGACGACAGCGTATCGCCGGTCACCGGCAGGCCGAGATCGGCGACCGTCATCGACGCCACGATGACGCTCTCAGACATCGTCAGGACCAGCGTGTCGCCCGCGCTGACTCCGCCCGTCCCGCCGTCCGTCCAGGCCGAGGACAGCAGGACCGGGGGCGCCCCGTCCGTCGTTGCGGTCGCCGACCCTTCGGCCTGGATCAGGGCGGCGCCCGAGGCGTGCCCGAGCGAGGTGTTCGCGGTGATGCGCACCGCCGGCGTCGCCGCGGTATCAAAGCCCGCCAGCGGCGTCAGTAGCACGTCGATCGCGGCATCATTGGCGGTGCTGCCCGTACCGTAGCTGGCGACCGAATAGCCGGCCACCGTGACGGTGAAGGTCGTGAAGTCGTCATTCACCGCCTCATCGAAGGTCAGGCGGATGCGCTCGAGGTGCCCGTCGGCGTCCGCGTCCATGGTCAGTCGCGTGGCCAGCACCGGGGCGCAATCGGTCAGGGTCACGGCGGTCGCGCTGTAAGCGATGCGGTAGAGCCGGGTGCCCTGCGCCAGCACGGCGCCGTCGGCCAGGCCGGTGAAGGTTCCGCTCGCCGACGCACTGGTGAGGATGGTGTAGACCTTCCCCAGCGCCGCGTTGGCATTGCTCGCGACGCTCAGCGCGCCGGCGCGCACCACCGCGCCCGTGCTCGCCACGCGGTCGGCACTCGGCAGGGTTCCGTCCAGGTCGACGGTCAGCGTCGCTGTGGCGTTCATTGTCACCGCGCCGGTGGCCAGCGTGGCGATCGGCGTACCGCCGGTCCCGGGGGCTAGGGTTCCCGAGGCCGCCACGGCCACAGACCCGCCTACCGTGCCGGAGCCACCGAGGGTGGCGCTGGCCGCCACCGACACGGCGCTGCCGGCGGCGGTCGAGCCGGTGACCAGCAAGGTCCCGCCCGCCACCGTCGTCGCGCCGGTCGCCGCATCCGTGCCGGACAACGTTAGCGTGTGCGGACCGCTCTTGGTCAACGCACCGGTGCCGCTGATGCCGAGGCCGTAGGTCTGGGCGCGCGTGGTCTGGACGAAGGTCAAGGCATCCGCGGCCGCGCTGGTCACGGTGATCGCACTGTTGAACGCGCTGAGGTCATCGAGCACCAGCCGGCCGGCAGAGATGGTGGTCGCGCCGTTATAGGTCAGGTCGTGCGCGCCGAAGCCGCAGTGAGATCTTCGAGGCGCCCATGGCTTCGAAGGAGTTGCGGATCGTGATCGCCGCCTGCGTGACTTCGGTG
>JANPIY010000095.1:0-1611 GCA_031425255.1 Planctomycetota bacterium | reverse complement strand
AGGGGGCTCGGAAGCTCATAGTTCCGACATTGTCGCTTTCGAGCCGGAATCGAAATTCCCAGCGACCCGATGTCGTCCAAGATAGAATGTTCCCCGAAATGGATGCATCTTGGAAGTCGAAGCGTCCTGGCTCTCGGGTTATGCTCCGAGGCCCGGGAGGCCCCTGCGCGAAAAGAAGCCGCAGCGTTTCGTCGGGAGTAGCTCTGCCGATCACAATTGCCAGCACTGGCCGACCATCTCCATTCCACCCGATCCCCCCGCTGCTCCATGTCCCGACAAAGCGCACACTAGCGGGATCGCCGCGCAAAAATACGAGGTCGCCCGCACTAGGCGGCAACGGAATTGCGTGACGCGCGGACGCCTGTATCGTCAGGCGCCCTGGGCCGCGCGCCAATCCGGCGCCCAACCCGAAGGAAGCGAAGACGAAGCGCTCTTCCAAGCTGGAGTTATCCCAGGGGATCTGCTGGCCAGCCGTCGCTTCCCGCACACTGCGCCGGACCGCGCCCAACATTTCCCGAACTTCGAGGTTGGGCGTTTCGATGTGGCGCAGAAGCGACTGCGTGAAGGGGCTGTTGGCCCCCGAGCCATCAAGGGCCACCTGACCCGGCGCGGTGGCAAAGGCGACGAGCACGCCGGCGCCAGGGCTCTCGGGCACCAGGCCACCGCCTGCCGAACGTGTGGTACCGGGACGGCTCGTGCGTCCGGTGTTGGCGCTCGGGGCAGGATTGGCAGCAAGCGGATTGTCGCGGCACGCGTCCAGAAAGATCAATGTGGCCCTGGCGCGGCCCGCAAGTGCTGTGGTGACGCTGCTGAAAGCGATAGCCTGCCGTATGATCTCGCCACTCTCTCGGCTGAATGCCATGGAAACGGGAAACAGGAGGTTCTGCCCGGCAATTTCGGCCGCGTGCCCGGCGAAGAAAACGCAGGCCGCTTCCCTCCCGCTTGCTGCGTTCGCAAGCCGACCCAGCGCATCCAGCATTTGCCGTTGGGTCGCGTTGATCAACTTCTCGACCGTAAAGCCGAGACGTTCGAGAGCCCGCCCCATTGCGTCAGCATCACGCGGTGGGTTGGCGAGATTTGGAATTCCGTTGCGATAGGCACCATTGCCAATCACCAGCGCGACGCGCCCCGTCGCCTGGCCCATTGCCGAGGACAAAGGCAGGGTAGCCGCAAGCAGCGAACGACGGGGAAGCATCACCTTGCGACCATCCATAAGCCTCAGGCTTGCGTCGGAAGTTTCTCCGAGCGCAGTCGCTGATCCAGATCGAGGTCAACAGAAGAAGGTCGCGCAGCAGAAGGCAAGTGCTTTATGATAAGGCTTGGGAAATGATCTCATGACCAAACCCTTAGCAACGGAGCAGGCAATGTGTGCCCAAAGCGTCCTGTGTCGCTGAAGGGCAATTTGCGCTTTGGCTTTATGTTGGGGGCCGTCATCCTGGTGGGCGCCTGCGCGACGGAAAATCACGTCCATCAGCGCGATCAACCGTCAGCTTCGGTTTCCGCTTTGCTGTCGAGCACCCCGCCGACACGATCTGCCGCCACCAGAGGGTTGAGAGAATCCGGTGAAACCCGTGCACCGACGGCAAACGTCAATCGAGAGTTGTCCGGGAG
>JANPIY010000094.1:0-1928 GCA_031425255.1 Planctomycetota bacterium | reverse complement strand
GTGCGGCCAAGGCGATCACGACCACCAGACCGAAGGCCCATGCCAGTGGTGCCCATAAACGCGGATCCATGGACGCACCGTGATGGCGCCCTACCTCGCCGCAACCGCAAGGCCCTGGAAGGCGACCGTGCGCCTGTCCGTTGCCGGTTTCCTGTTCTGAATGAAACCGTTCAGATTGCGCACCACACACCGGGCTCCTGGGTGGCTCCGCCAGCGAAATGTATTTCCAACCAATGCCATGTGGAAGCCAGGAACAGGCGCAACGAATGTTTGTATAGGGAATTGGAACGTCGTCGCGCAGCGGGACCTGGAACCGCGCCAGTACGAACCGCCGGGCGGGCTCGCCCATACAGCGCATGCCGGTGATGCCGACTCCCCGGCACTGGGACTGCGGTCCAGGTGCAAGTGACTTGTCTGGTGTTACCGTCCGCCGCCGTCTGGTTTCGTTGCCGATCGGCGTTGGATCCCGCCACCATCCGCCGGCACCTCTCACTCGTCCACGGAGGGCTCATGCGCACCCCATTCCTGACCCTGCTGCTGCTCCTCGCCGGCAGCCTCCCCGCCGTGGTTCCCCTCGAAGGCATCCAGTGGGCCTCCGACTCGGCCAAGCCCAGCGAGACCGGCATCGCGCACCGCGCCCAGGTTTATTTCCTGGTCGACCACACCGAGGAAGCTGGGCGCGGCAAGTACTGGGGCCTGCGCGATTTCTCCCGCGATACCAAGCTCGCCAATAAGTTCGAGGTGCTGAACTTCCTGGTGGTAGTCGGCGGTACCATCGAACCGTCCCGCGAGGACGAGGCCAAGGAGTACTGGTGCAAAGGTGTCAGCAGCAATCACGGTCTGGTGCGCGCCTTCGGGGGCGATGCCACCGCGGTGATCGTGCTGGTGGATGGCCACGGCCGGGTGACCAGCATCTCGCGCCTGGGCGATCCCAACCAGGAGAAGAAGGCGATCGAGGCACTCTACCCGAGCGCCTCGCCGCTGGTGGCCGACGCCAGCCAGTTCCCGCTGAGTTGCAAGGTGCCACTCGAGTGGCTGCGCGTAGGTGACACCGCGCGCGCGATGAAGAGCCTTTCAAAGGCCGGTGCCGACGCACCCAAGTTCGCCAAACTGGTAACCGACCGCGTCAATGAATTCGTCGAGATGGATACCAAGCGATTGAACGACCCGGCGACCATGGCCGCTGACAAGATGATCGTACTCAAGCGCCTGAACGGCATCATGGCCGAATTTCCGCAGACCCCGGCCGCCTCGGCTGCCACGCAGGCGATCAAGAAGTCCAAGGACGACAAGCAGCTGGCCAATGAGCAGCAGGCCTACGCCATGCTCATGGCCTATATCGAGGTGATGAGGAAGACCTCGGCGAAGAAGACCAAGGAGACCCAGCTGCAGTGGATCCCTGGGATCACCGCCAAGTTTGGTGGCACCTATGCCGCTGAAATCGCGACCATGATCAGGAAGGCATCACGGCTCGATCAGACGGAGTAGCTGCGGCTCGCGCCTGTCAACCGACGTCGCGGCGGGGCGCCGCTCGCCGCACGGAGCGCGCGGTCCCCGCGAAAGCGCGGGGATCGGCCGACATGCGACGCTGGCTATGCCAGCGTGTTTCGCGCGGAGCGCGCGAAACCGATCCTGGTCCCCGCTCGCGCGCGCAGGCGCGCTCGGGGGATTGTTGTTCGCGGGGCCCTGCCCCGCTACGCCCCGCCAAGGTCTGCACCCTTGGATCCGCCGGAGTTGATGTGCTCCAGCCGTTCCTGCGGCTGATCGCACCCTGACCGCGAGACCAGGCCCTCATCCCGCGAGTTCCTTGATCTGCCCGTTGCTGTCTGCGAACTTCTCCATCTGCAGGCCCATGCGCACCGCGATCTCGCCGTAGAGATTGGCGAGCGGAGTGTTGTCCTTGCACTTGATGTGACGGCCGGGCTTGA
>JANPIY010000093.1:0-1612 GCA_031425255.1 Planctomycetota bacterium | reverse complement strand
CACGCGGGAGCAGCGCGACGCTTGGCTCGAAAAGACCGCCAACACCCCCTTCAATAAGTGGCTAAACGGGCAGGTTCGGGACGAGGCTGGGAAGCTCAACTTGGAAGCGCTGTACACTGTGGCCAAGCGTTATGGTGTAGGCGGCGCGGAGGCCTACGGACACCTGAACCCTGGCCAACAACGGATGACGATTGGCATCAAACTGAGGGCAAAAGTGCCGGCGTCAGAATACGAAGAGTCGGCATAGCCTGACTGTTGGGGCGTGTGGCCGGGGAGCAATCAATTGCGATTAAGGCCCATTTCGCGGCTTTGCAGCTTGTCTTTCCACCGAGCTTCCAGGGCCATTAGTTCGAGGTCGCTGACACCCGAGCCGACCGTTTCGAGGATCGACACGCGGTAGTCGCTGCGCTCGCGGCTCTTGAGGGCGACGTTGCCGCCATGACCCGTCGTCCAATATTCCCGCCAGCGGGCCAGAAATCCGCCGGCACCCGAGGCCATGCCGACATATTGCTCGCGGGTTTTCGGGCAGGTCAGGAGATAGACACCGCGCGTGGAGCTGAGCGCCGCCGCCCAGCTCGCCGGCAGGATCTCGACTTGTGACAGGTTGAGGATGAGCGCGGAGAAGCCGGGGAACGCATCTTCGCTGAATGTGCGGCGCAGCTCGGCAACGGGCTTCGGGGTGCCGTCGCCGCGCTGAATCCAGGCCCTGTAGCCGTCACCCCATTCAATCCAGAGTCGCCCTGCATAGTCGCGCAGCGCTGGCATTGGGGCGAGGCGATAGAAATTGCAGCTTCCCGCAGCCTCGATGCCACCAGACAGGGGGTGCACGCGATCGGCCGGCAGCAGCCCCACCAGCGCGGCTGAATAGAGGCCAACGAACAGTGTCTGACGATCGGGAAGCCCGACAAAGGACGCCCATAGCGGGGCGTTCAGCTTCGCGGCTTCCCGGACTGCATGAGTTTCCTGGTAGGTCTCGAACCTGTCCCGATGGTCGCGCCAGAGCACATAGGGGGAGGGGGCGCCGGGATGGCGGTTCTCTTGATGCCGCAGCAGGCGCACGGAGGCCGGCGCAATGCCGGCGGCGTGCAGCATCGCAGTGAAGGTGAGTCCGCCCGTCGCTTGCGAGGGAGCTGCCTGAATGCTCATTGACGGACCAGACCGGCACAACGCTGGAGGGGTTCCCCGAGGCTGTTCCAAGCTTCTCTCAATCGCTGCACCTTCGCGAGTGCGTCGAGGATTGCTTGTTCCTGCCCCGCAACTGACCGCATGTTGTCGAGCCGAGACGTATCAAGCACCAAAGCCAAGCTCTGGCCGGCAGAACGGACGTAGATATTCGAGCCTCGCAAAGCGGCTGAAATGACTGGCGAGGCGACGGAAAGGTGCCGTGCCCAACCGTCGATCATCGCTTTGACGCTCGGATTAGGTGCACTGGAATCCCAGCATTGATGCGAAAGGCGCAAGCTCGCCGGCCGGTCAGCCTTCAGGAGAAAAGGGTAACTGGCGAACCCGCTTTGCTTGGCGTCAAAATAGATGGTGCGCGACGCTTCAGGGCGGGCTTCGCCGCTATTGGGATTGCGCTTGAGAACTAGGTCGGGTGCGGCCTGTCGGACCA
>JANPIY010000092.1:0-2664 GCA_031425255.1 Planctomycetota bacterium | reverse complement strand
TCATGGAGGCGGGTCTTGACCGCATCCACCGAGCATCCGAGTTCCCTGGCCACCACGGCCTGCGGTCGCCCTTCCAGATAGAAGAGCACCATCGCATCCCGTCGCGCGGCGCTGAGACTGGCCAAGGCCTCGTCGAGGAGTGGGCGCGCCGATGACCACGCCGGATCGGTTTCCTGGGCGCGTTGACGGACCTGTTCCATTGCGGCTTCCTGTTCGTGCCGGCGTCGACGTTCGTCGCCCCTGCGTTGATTCGCCACGATACGCCGTGCGATTCCAAGCAACCAACCGATGAGGCGAGTGGGATCGCCAACCGACTCCGGCCGTTGTGCCAGCACGATGAAAACCGCCTGGGCAGCCTCATCGGCGTCAGGGGCACCCAGCCGCGTACAGGCCGCATGGACCATTGGCGCATGACGCTCGCAGAGTGCGCGGAAGGAATCTTCATCGCGGCGCGCTTGCCACACGGTCAACAGGTGAGCGTGTCCGTCGCGCGTCATGGCAGAGGAATCCTGTGAGTGACACCGTGCATGCATGAGTACCACATCATCGGACAGCGCACGAAAGCCTCGTTGGTTCAGGATGATCCGTCCCATGCAGGGGTTTTAACTCCTAGCTGTCCGGTGGAGAGCAAAGGTGAGGAGAAAAGTGACCAACCTGCTCGTGACCACCAGCGTACCGGACTCAGCCCGGGCTCGGTGCCATCGAGCAGGCGGGCACCAGCATCCCAGGGGCTGGCGGGAACCCCGAAGAGATCATTGATGGTGATGTCCGACCACGCCGAGCAGGCGAGCATGAAAAGAAGAGCGCTGACTCGCAAGGACATGGTGACCTCGGGTTCTTACATGGTGGACGATGGCCCTGCGGGTGAAGTTGCCGTCCGTTCGAGTGATAGCAGAGACCTCGAGTCGGTTACCTGCGCATGGCCAAGGCTGATCCGGCGCAGGCTCCTGTGATCCAAGGATGAGCGCCCGTCAGGGGAGGTTTCACGCTTTCCGCGATCACAGAAACGTCATTGGGCCACAGAGTCGTCATTGTCGGAACCGGCTGCGATCGGCATGGTGCGCAAACGATTGCATTCGCAGCAATCGGTGACCTCGGCAGGTCATAGACTCGGGCGCTCTGCAGTCGCGGAGTCGTGCTCAAATGTGATGGGCCAACCCGCTGGAAACGACTTGTCACCAAGTCGGTTTCCGGGTCGCCCTTCACCTGGCTGTGAGTGAGGAAGTTTATGGCAACCAGGTGCGGTCTCTCCCTCGTGTTGATGCTGGTGATCGCCGCTTGGCACCTGGCCTGGTCTGGCGAAGTGACCACCTGGACCAGTTCGCTGGTCCCGCCCGTGAAGGCCACCCAGGTCTTTCCGCGCTCGCAGTGCCACAAGTACTTCAACTTCCTCAACGTCCTCCACTGGTGGAATGATCGACCGCTGATCTACGATCGCTCGCTACGGCCAACCATCGTCGACGGCGTCCTCGTCACTCCGGGGTCCGACGTGGCTGCGGTCAGGAACAGCCTGTTGCGGGATGCGGAACTCGCGAAGGAGTATCTGGTGGACGGCCTTGGCTCGTTCGGTTCCACGAATTACCAGGAGCCGGCGTACGAACTCTATCTCGACAGTCTGGCCGCCAACGGAACGACGGGGTACAAGCACCTGTTGGAAGTCGGCCCGTCGCTGATGGATCTGAGCTACGTCAGACCGGCTCTGGCCAAGGCGCTGGCGAGTTCGTACTCGGCGCGCATCGGCGGCAAGGTCCTGGTC
Organism: Planctomycetota bacterium; assembly: GCA_031425255.1. GTDB lineage: Bacteria > Planctomycetota > UBA11346 > UBA11346 > UBA11346 > BOG-1363. The sequence goes on along the minus strand of JANPIY010000092.1, from coordinate 908 downwards.
AGCTCCTATGCCCTCGACCAGAACGGGCCAGCCAACATCGCCTCGCAACGTCAGATCCTGCGCAACGAACTCGGCACCGGATTCGTCCTGGTCGTCGAGATGACGGCGGTGAGCAAAGAGATGCAGCGACTCTTCAAGCTTGGGCAATTGAGCACCAGTCCATCAGCCAAGCTCACCGAGGTGAAACAGGTGTTACGCCAATACCTGGACGCCGCCGATGGGCTCATGGCAGAGAACCTCCATCACATGGAAACCAATACTGCGCACCGCTACGACAACCGCTTCGACCTCGCCTTCTATCGTGACTGCTTGATACCCATCTTCAAAAGCGTCTTGGCCGAGCCGGCCTATGCCGGAAAGCTGTTCGGACTCGGGGTGGCGTCCGGTTACTGCAACAACCGTACGGGTGACAACAATAGCGAGGAATGCACCCGGCGTCTGCGCAACACCTTCGACGTGGCGCTCAGCGCGGCGCCGGACTTCATCGTCATCCCGGAGTGGAACGAGCAGAACGAAAACACCGCGCTGCAACCGACGGTCAACAATAGCTGGACCCATCGTCGCATCACCGAGTACTACATGCGGACCATCAAGGGACTGCCGCTGTCGCCCCGAGCTGGCGACGACATCTCGCTGCCGAATTGCGTGCTGAGCTACCGCAAGGAGATTAAGCTGGGCGAGACGCTGGAGCTGGAAATCCTCAACGTGCCCGATTCGACCGCCACCACGGCGTATTCCGCGGTACTGAGCCTGGAAGACGTCGCGGGTAACGTGGTGAAGACCTTCGCGCCGGTGGCGTTCGTGCGCAATGTCCTGCGCGATCACACCATGTCGGTGCCCAGCGAGTCGCTGGCAGCCTATGCGGCCATCCGTCCGGTCATCACCATTCAGCAGGCGACTGCGCCAAC
>JANPIY010000091.1:0-15357 GCA_031425255.1 Planctomycetota bacterium | reverse complement strand
CGGCACGACGGTCAGCGGGGATCTCTACCACACCATCAACGTGGCTCCCAAGTAACGTCATCCGGGTTTCGCAACGCGGGGCGGGGTGCGGATGCGCATCCCGCCCCGTGTCGTTGAGGTTGGTCCGCTCTCGGGATCAATTGGAGAAAGGCTGGCCGCAGAGGCGCAGAGACGCAGAGGAAGACAAGAGGGGTCTTTCGCCTATGCGCCTATGCGCCTCTGCGTCTCTGCGGCCGATCCGCTCTCACTCCACCCACTGATCACGCCGAAGAACCCAATTAACCAACTCGAAATCTAGTTACCTGGAATGCCGCAGAGGCCGCAGAGCTGGGGATTCTCATCTCTGCGCCCTCTGCGGCCTCTGCGGTTCGACCAGCCTGCGCTGGTTGCTTCCGGGCGGAAGAGCTGCGAGTCAGCGTAAAGGGACGTGGAAAGCCGCTCATGGGAGTTGCGCGCGGCATCCCTGGACACTCCTGCTCGCGAGCCACCATGCTCCGCCATGCGCATCGCCCTGGCCCAGCTCAATCTGCTCATCGGTGACCTCGACGCGACGGCAGCGGCGATCCGCGCGGCGGCGAACAAGGCGGTGTTCGAAGGCGCCGACCTGTTGGTGACCTCCGAGCTGGCGGCCTGTGGTGGATATCCGCCGCGCGATCTGCTCGAACGCCGCTGGTTCGTCGAGAAGCAATGGGCCATGGTGCAGGCGCTCGCGCGCGAGCTGCCGTTGCCGACCCTGCTCGGTTGTGTCGAACCGCTCGATCCCGGTCCCGGCCCGGCGCTCGCCAATGCGGTGGTCGCCATAGCGCGTGGACAGATCATCGCGAGCTACCACAAGCGTCTGCTGCCGACCTATGACGTCTTCGACGAACAGCGCTATTTCCGCCCAGGCAGCGCGCCGTGCATCATCACCATCGCCGGCAAACGGGTCGGCTTGACCATCTGCGAGGACATCTGGAGCGCAGATTTCACCAACATCCGTTACGGCATCGACCCGGTGAAGGAACTCACCGGCAAGTGCGATCTGATCGTCAACCTCTCGGCGTCACCCTACAACGCCGGCAAGCCCGAGCTGCGCAACCGCGTGGTCGCGCAGGTGGCCAAACGCACCAAGGTGCCGGTGGTGTACTGCAACCAGGTCGGCGCCCACGACGAGCTGCTGTTCGACGGTGACAGCGCGCTGATCGGTCCCGATGGCAGCTACTACATCGATGCGCCGCGCTGGCGCGAAGCCGTGCTGATCGGCGATCTCGCCAAGCCGGTGGCCAAGCCGGTTGCGCCGGCGCCGTTGGCCGACCTCTACGATGGCCTGGTCGCCGGCATCCGCGATTACTGCGCCAAGACCCGTCAGCGCCGGGTGGTGCTCGGCCTCTCGGGCGGCATCGACTCGGCGCTGGTGGCGACCATGGCGGTCGACGCGCTCGGTGCCGACCACGTCATCGGTCTGCTCATGCCGGGGCCGTACTCCAGCCCTGGGAGCATCACCGATGCCTTGGCATTGGCCAAGAACCTGGGACTGCCTCATCACACCCTGTCGATCAAGGAGAGCTGTCGTCACCTGCTCGACGAACTGGCACCCGCCTTCGTCGGTGGCCTCTCGAGCGTGGCGGAGGAGAACCTCCAGTCGCGCCTGCGCGGCACCATGGTCATGGCGGTGGCGAATAAACACCACGCCATGGCGCTGACCACTGGCAACAAGAGCGAGATCGCGGTCGGCTACTGCACCATCTATGGCGACATGAACGGTGGCCTCGCACCCATCGGCGACGTCTACAAGACCATGGTGTGGGACCTCGCCCGCCTGCGCAATGAACGCGGAGTGGTGATCCCAGAGGCCAGCATCACCAAGGTCCCCTCGGCGGAACTGCGCGAGAACCAGACCGATCAGGACAGCCTGCCGCCCTACCCGGTGCTCGATCGCATCCTCAAGCGCTACCTCGAGGACAACGCCAGCCCGGAGGAGATCATCGCCGGAGGTGAGGACGAGACCACGGTCCGCCGCATCGCCCGCCTGGTCGAGATCTCGGAATTCAAACGCCGCCAGAGCGCACCGATCCTGCGCGTATCGCGCAAGGCCTTCGGCGTCGGCCGCCGCATGCCGATCGCGCGATTCGTGGGCTGACCGGGGACGCTGGGCGCACGGGTTCGGGAACGGATCCTACGGCGCGATCTGTTCGATCACGATCCCCATCACCTGCGGGATGCCCTTGATCGCCTTGGCGGTGACATCGAGCGTGCCGTCGGCGACCACCATCTCGAGCGGGCCGAGTTTTTCCCAGCCGCCTTCTGGCAGGGAACCGATGCCTGCCAAGGCAGCACCTTCGACGTCGAGGTCGAATTGCCGGCTGTGGCCGCTGCCGCTCTCGCCCACCCATAGCCAGACGCGGGTGGGACCATTGGGAACCCGCACGGCGAAGGCCAGGCCATCCTTGGATCCGACCAGCGCCGTGCCGAGCACCGACCGCATGCGGACATCGACTGCCGGCTTGGGCGCAAAGTTCGCCGTCACCCGGCGACCGGCCTTGACCATCAACGTCCCATCGTCACCACCCGGGCGCAGGAAGCGGGCGCTGCACCAATCCGCCTGATCGGCGTCGCTCGGTCCGTTGGTATCGACCACCAAGCGCAATTCATGTCGCCCCAGCAGCGACACCGACACCGCCTTGGCCGGCGTCGCATTGTTGACCACGCCGCTGTCCCACAGCTTCTGGCCGTCGCCCCACACCTGGAAGATGACCTCGCCGCCTTTCCCATCGCCGGCGCCGTCATTCACACCGACCTCGGCGGTGAAGCCCGGCTGACGACCATCGAGGGCGTAGACGATCTCGCTGTTGGCGTGTACTCCCAACCCCTTGGCGTGGATCTTGCCGCCAACCGACAACGGCCGGCCCTGCATGGTCAGATCGCGGCGGATGGAATCGACAGCGGTGGTCGCGCGCAGCCATGGCAGATCGCTGAGCCAGGCTCCGGGTTGGAGCGAACTCGCGGCGGTCTCGCCTTCGGCCTCGGCTTGGCGATGGCCCTGCCAGCGCTGACCGTCGATCTCAACCGCTTCGCCGCCGAGGTTGATCGCGCGGACCACGCGCCAGGGCGAATTGCCTGGGAGGACGCTCACAGGTGACGGCACCAGCGAACGCACCATGCCGATCTCATCGAAGTCGATGACGCCCTCGATCATCGCCCCGCCGAAGATGTCGAAGGATAGCTCCCAGGCCCGCGTGGCATCGAAGTCGTGGCCGGGCGGCGCCAGCTCGACCAGCGGCACCACCACCTGGTGCCAGGCGCCATCCAGCAGTCTCGGCTCGCGCGCGGTGAGGTTGATGTCGCGACTACGCCGGTTGGGTTCGCGGGGAGAACACGCTAGACGCATCACCACGTTGGCCGGCGCCGCCGGCCCGCTGAAACGTACCCACAGAGCCAGAGCGGCGTAGCTGCTGAGGTCGCTGCCGGCCTGGTCCGACGACCACGCGTGCCAATTCCAGCCGACGTTGGCCGCGTTGCCGCCGCCGAGTCGCGCGCGCAGGCCAGCGCCGGCGCGCCCCTGCGCGACGACCTCGAGCGCGGACTGTCCCGCGGCACCAAAGCCCCGGTAGCCGGCGCCGCCGTTGGCGCCCTCGCCATCCCAGATCATCAGGTCGGGCCGTCTAACCCCCGCCGCAGTGGGGACGACCGGAATCACCGCTGGCACTGGCACCGCGAGCGACGGCACGACCGTTGGTGGCGAAAGCGGGGAGGGCGGCGAGGGCGGCGAGAGCGGAACGACAGCGACCGGGTGCGCGCTCGGGATGGGCGCATCCGGCAGCGGCATCAGGTGCAGACCTGAAATAGGCCGTTCAAGCACGCCGTCCGGCAGCTGCCAGCCGACGTCGAGGTGGTCGTGGACGATACCCTCCTTGTGCAGGGCCTCGCAATAGTAGCGCTGCCCGGCGCGTAACCGGATGGGCGCCGAGCGTTGGCGCGGATCCTGTTCCCAGACCTGGTGGCCGATGCCTATCCCAGGGATGTAGGCCGCCATGGCGATGCGCTGACGGCGTTCACGCGAGTCGTCGGTGGAGAGCCACAACTCGGCCTCGTCGTCGGCGCTGATCCAGAAGACATACTCGCCGTCGAGCGGTGGGATGATCCAGCCGCTCAGGCGCTGGAGGTAGGAGTCTTCCCAATTGCGTGGCGCCCCGAAGCGGGTCTCGAGCACTCGCCCCGTCGGCGGCGTACCGATGGGAAGCGCCGCGAGTCCTTCTGCGAGCAGACTTCCCGGCAGCCCGGTCCACCATTCGCGCGTGAGGTGACCGCTGCCCGACGGCGCGACGATGGTGAGCGCTGCAGACTCTGAAGTCGCCCGGGATTCATTCCCCGCCAGCGCACGTGCGCTCACCTGCACGACCCCAGGGCGCGTCGGCGTCCAGGTGAGGCTGAACGGGATCTCGCGCGCCGAGCCGATGCGCAGATCTCCGACGCGGTACTCGACCTCGGTGAGGTCGGGCACACCGACCACCTGCGCGCGCAGTTCGAGCGGCACGCCGACGTAAGCGTGCATGCCGGCGGCGATCCCCACCAGCACCACCTTGGGTTGCGCCACGGTGCCGACGCCGGGCTGTACTCGCAGGACGCCTCCGGTCGCCGGGACCCGCGCGGCCTCGGCCGGACCATTCGCCGCCGGCAAACTGGTGGGCACCGCGGTCGGCGCGGCAAACGGCCGCGCCGGTGCGCCGCCCCGAGTGGAGGTGAACATCAGGGCGCCGATGCCGAGCACGACCATGACGCCAGCGATGATCCAGGGCAGGGGCGAGGATTTGGCAGGCCCATCATCGTCCGCCAGACTGGCGCCGCCTGACGTTCCGCCGCGGGTTGCCCGACGCATCTCGCTGGCGGGGGTGCGCGCCGGCACCAGCGAGCGCGGCGACGGGCCCATCATCACCCGGGCGCTGTCGCCCATGCCACCCGGTCGCGCCAGCGTCAGCGCCTCGCTGCGGCCGAATGGCGTCAGCAGCGCGCCCAGCACCAGATGGACGCGCACCTGGCGCGCGAACTGGCCCGCCCGTTCCAGATCGCGCACCAGGTTGGCCGCCAACAGGGAACGCGAATCGACGTCGATGGTGCCGTTCAGCCAGTCCTCGATTAGCGGCGGCAACAGCCGGTCGCCGGCGGCCGGCGGCCGGGCGAGCTGGCGCCAATCGCAGGCCGCGCGGGCGCCCGCCATGGTCGTCGCCAGCTCCCCCTCGCTGATCATCAGGCTGGCGGCGATATCGCTGCAGCGATGACGGTCGCGGTAACGCCGCTGCAGCAGTCCGCGGGTCGCCTCGGGCAGCGCCGCGAAACGTGCGCGCACCTCCTCCACCTGCCGCTCCCGACCATCCAGCAGTGCTTCGAGGCAGGCCTGGATGTTCTGATGGGCGAGCGCGTCCTGGAGGTCGATGGCGCGACGGTCGGCCTGCTTCAGATGGGCGGTGAGCGGTTCGACCGCCACCTGACGGATCCATTCGGCGAAGGGGCCGGGCGGGAGGTATTCACCCAGTCGCGCACGAATGAGGATCCAGACCGCGCTTTCGACTGCAGGCAGAGCTCCCGGCTGGTCGAGGTGCGCCCCCAGCACGAGACGGAGGCCAGGAGCGAATTCCTGCACCAACGTCAGGAAGGCCTCGGTGTGGCCCGCCGCCGACTGCTGCACCAGCACCTGGATCTGATCCGCCTGCATCAACCGCTCCTGCGCCGGTACATCGAGATGGAACTGTTGCCCATCGCCCACATCCGGCAGGCGCCCACGCTACAGCGGGCGGCCAATCGACTCAACAGCCCTCAGCCCGTCCTGATTGCAGCCTCACTCGTTGATGATCACCAGCATGGGACCCCGATCGCGCGCACTTTTAGCCTTGGCTCGCGACTTCGGCCCAGGGCGGATACCGCGTCGCAGCTCGGCCAGGACCGCCCGCAGCGCCTCGCTGGCGAGGGTGTCGAGGTTGGTCCCTGGAGTTATGGCGATGATCTGCTCGAGCTCATCGGCGAGATCGCTCGGCACCGTCACCGTCAAAACGGTGGTGTCGGGGCGATCCCCGGCGCGGCGCGCCCGGCCTTTACCGGCCAGGGCTGCGGCGGGCTGGGCCGAGACCACCAGGTCGAGGGGATTGATGCCGATGGTGGTGGGGACGGGAGGCTTTTTCGCCATGGCTGGGTCGCCTGTACAAAGGGATCGATCAGGGACGGGGGCGGAGGTGCGGTCGTGGACCCGCAGCACAGAAGGCAGGATACGGTAAGCCTTGCGACCGGCTCACCGCCCGGTGATTCACCGCTGCTTCTCCTGTTTCATCACTTCGTTGGCGAGATCACGGTAGTCCTCGGCGCCGTGGCAGCGGGGATCGTACACCGCGATCGGCTGGGCATAGGACGGCGCTTCGGCCAGGCGGATGTTTTCGCGGATGACGGTCTTGAACACCAGCTTGCCGAACTTGGCGCGCAACTGCTCGACCACCTCCTGGGTATGGCGGGTGCGGCTGTCGACACGGCAGGCGACGATGCCAGTCAGTTCCAGCGCGTCATTCAAGCGCTCGCGCACCACCTCGGCGGTCTTGATGATCTGAGCCACCCCGCCAAGGGCCATGACATGGGCCTCCACCGGGATGAGCATCTCGTCGGCGGCCGCCAGGGCGTTGATCGCCAGCAGGCCGAGTGACGGCGGGCAATCCATCAGCAAGTAGTCCCAGCGATCTTTCGGCAGCTTCTTCAGCTTGCGCTTGAGCACGCTCTCCGAACCGACTTCAGCGGCGAGGACCTTCTCGACGCCCGCCAGCCAGGTCGAACTGGGGATGAGGTCGACGCCCAAGGCGCTGGTGGACTGCACCTGATCGACCAGTTCGGAATGATCGCCGAAGACGTCCAGCAGACCCTTGCCGCCGTCGGCGATGCCGAACCAGGCGCTGGTCGAGGCCTGCGGATCGAGATCGATGACCAGCACCCGCTTCCCGCGCTCGCCCAGGGCGGCGGCGAGGTTGACGGTGGTGGTGGTCTTGCCGCTCCCCCCCTTCTGATTGATGATCGCCAGAGTCCGCATGCGACCTCCATTCCATGATGCCCAGGGTGGGCACCGGTCAGGGGAAGTAGAGGCGACGGGTGGGGGCTCTCAAGTAGATGTCCGATGTCCGATGTCCGATGTCCTACGCGTCGCCAGCCACCGGCTGCGATCGCGGGTCACCCAGAAATGACGATCCCGTGGCCATAGGCCACGGGATCGGAGCAACGACGCCCGATCCCGCAGGACATCGGACATCGGACATCGGACATCGGACGTTTTATTTGAGCGGAATCGCGTCGCCGCCTGCCGCGGGCTCGCCGCCGGAGACCTTGATCAGCTCGACTTCGAAGATCAGCAAAGAATTGGGCGCGATGCCCTGATTGCCCTGCGGACCGTAAGCGAGGTCGGAGGGGATGAAGAGCTTCCACTTGTCGCCCTCCTTCATCATCGGGATGGCTTCGAGCCAGCCCTGGATCAGGCCACCCGGATTGAGCGGGAAGTCAGCGGGTTCGCCCCGGGCGACCGAGGAGTCGAACACCGTGCCGTCGAGCATGGTGCCGGTGTAGTGCACCGTGACGGTCTTGCCCATCGCCGCCTGCTTGCCGGTGCCCTTGGCCATCACCTGGTACTGCAGACCGCTGGGGGTGCTGGTGATGCCCTCCTTCTTGCCGTTGTCGGCCAGCCATTTGGTATTCTCGGCAACGCGGCCCTCGGCGCGCTTGGCCTCCTTCGCCTGCATCCCATCCTGGAAGGCCTGCATGACCGCCTTCTCCTCCTCCGCGCCGATCAGCGATGGCTTGTCGGCAAAGACGTCCTGGATGGATTGGATGATCAGTGCGGCGTCGAGGTCCTTGGCGAAGGGCTTGAGCCGTTTGCCCATCTGCTGACCGATCAGGTAGCTGGCCTTCTGGTCGTTGGTCCACTTCGCCGCCGCGCCGGCGGCAGGGGCCGTCGCAGCGGGGGCGGGGACCGGCTCGGCGCCGACGACGCTGGCGACACTGACCGCACACAACGTGGCGACGAGAAAGGAACGGATCATGGGAACTCCTGGGCGGCGGGGCGGTCGACCGGACCGCGGGGGTAGTGAGGAAGGACGGAATCTGTGATGAGCGGCCGAACGGCCAAGGGAAAAGACGGCCACGTCCCGCCCGCTTTCGGCGGGTGTATCGGAGCCGTTCAGCGCCCGAACGCGGCCTGCGCCGCCTGCTTGAAGGTGCCCAGGATCTTGCCGCCGTCGCTGCCGCCGTACCCGTTGTGCTGCACCAGGTAGATGGTGATCAGCTGGCACCTGGTATCCACCCACAGGTCGTTGGAGTACGCGCCGCCATGACCGAAGCCGTGGCCCGCACCATCGACTCCGCACCCGAGTCCGTAATTCGCGCTCAAAGCGCAGGTCTGCTTGCTGGTCATCTGCGCCACGGCGGGTCCTGACAGGTAACGCCGGCCGTCGAGTTCGCCGCCATTCAGCAGCATGCGTGCGAAGGCCGCGAGGTCGCGGGCGGTGGAGAAGTATCCACCTCCTGGACAAGGGTGACGGGTGGGCGCATCCAGCGGATAGGTGAGGTAGTTGATGGGCACGGCTTCGAGCGCGCTCTTGTCCTTGGTCGGGCGATAGGCGGTCGCCAGCCGGGTCAACTGCTCGGCGCTGGGGATGCTCACGGTGTCCTTCATGCCCAGCGGCGTGAACAGGCGCTGCTGCAGGAACTGCTCATACGATGTGCCGCTGACCACCTCGATGATGCGGCCGGCGGCATTGATGCCGCAGTTGCTGTACTGGTAGGCGCTGCCGGGTTCGAAGGCGAGGGTCAGCTTCGCCGACTGCGCGACGGTGTCCGCCACCGTGAAGACATCGATCTTCCCCTGCTCGGCCGGGAGCAGGAAGGGCAGGCCGCTGGTGTGATTGAGCAGTTCGCGCACGGTGACCGCATGGCCCGGCTTGACCAGGGTGGTCTGCCCGCCCTGTTTGACCGCGACCATCAGCCCGGCGAATTCCGGCAGGTAGGTCGCCACCGGCGCCGCGAGGTCGACCTTGCCCTCATCCACCAGCATCATCACCGCGGCGCCGGTAAACATCTTGGACGTCGAAGCGACCCAGAACAAGGCGTCCAAGGTCATCGGCTTCTTCGCCGCGATATCGGCCATGCCGATGGCCTGATGGCTGACGATGCCTTCCTTGTCCGCGACCAACGTCACCGCTCCGGCCAGGACCTGGCGTGCGACGAACGGCTGCAGCGTGGCGATGACATCGACCGCGGTCGCGGACTCCGCCGCCCGCAGCGGGCCGACACCGGCGCACAACGCCAGCGACGCCGCCAGCGACCAGGTGACGAAACGACGACGGGAGACGTGGCGGGACGACATGGAATCTCCGAGGATGGTCAGAAGTACAGGCTTCACGCCCAGCGCGCCGCTCGCCAGTCGCGGCGTTGCCGTTCGTCCATGAAGGTCCAGGCGATGATGCGGGTGCGTTTCTGGCCATGGGTCATGTCGATGACGCGCCGTTCACGCACATGCGCCGCCTGCAGTACGCGCACGATCATCGGCAGATTCGCCTCCTTCGACACCAGCGAGGTGTACCACAGGCAGAGGTCGGGGACGCGGGTGCTTTCGCTGATCATGCGTCCGATGAAACCGACCTCGCCGCCCGGACACCACAGCTCGGACTCCTGGCCACCGAAGTTCAGCAGCGGCGTGCCGCGCCGCGCCGCCCCGGGCCGGCCGAGATTGTTCCACTTCCGGCGCGTGCCCTTCATCGCCTCCGCCGCCGAGGCATGGAACGGCGGGTTGCTCAGGGCGACGTCGAAATGCTCACCCTCCTTGACCACCCCCTTGAAAGTCTGCAGCGGCACCGGCTGACGTCGCAAGGTGATGAGCTGGTCCAGGCCGGGATTGGCGCGCACGATGCGCTGGGCCGAGGCCAGCGCCGCGGGATCGCTGTCGGAGGCGACGAAACGCCAGCCGTACTCCTTCTGGCCGATCAGCGGATAGATCGCGCTGGCCCCGACCCCGACATCGAAGGCGCAGATTTTCGGACCACGTGGGATCTTTCCTTCGTTCACCGAGGCGAGCAGATCCGCCACGTGGTGCAGGTAGTCGGCCCGCCCTGGGATCGGCGGGCAGAGGTACTGCGGTGGCACCTCCCAGCCGGTGATGCCGTACTGGGTCGAGAGGATGGCCTGGTTCAACGCCTTGACCGCGTCGGGATCGGCGAAGTCGATGGACTGGTTGCCGGCCGGCGTGGAGGTCACGAAACGACTCAACCCCGGACAGGCCGCCTTCAGCTTGGGGAAATCATAGAGCCCATGATGCCGACTCCGCGGATGCAGCCCGTCCTTGGAGGTGACGGAGGTGACGGAGGTGACGGAGGTGACGGAGGTGACTGCGGGGACCGTCTCCGCCGCGGGCGTCGCGATGGCGGCCGGCGAGGTGGGTTTCCGCGCCGCCTTCGCAGGTGCGGCGGAGTCCTTGGTGTGAGCCGCCTTGGTCTTGGTGGATGCCTTCGACGGCCCGGGGGTCAGCGGCTCGGCGGATGATCTGGTTCGGCGCATGGCCCTGGTGTAGCGAGCGGTCGAAAATCGCCTAGCGGACCTGCGCCCAAGCGACGTCAGCCGCGGGCGCCGACGCCCCTGGCGATCAACAGGCCCAGCAGCGGCAACACCACGAGGATCAGCAACTGGCAGCGCTGCAGCATGAGGATCGAACGCGGCACCGCGATGGTGGCGGCGTCCTCGGCACGGCGGTGCGCGAAGAAGAACAGCGTCGGCTTGATCGACAGGAGGCCAACCACCACGAACAGGGTGACCTTGGCGTGAAAGAGGCCATTGCTGAGGTAATACGCCGCACCCTTGCCGAAGCCGTGGCCCAGGACCATGAGGATGCCAGTGCCGAGCACCAGCAGCGCGCTCAGGCCGTAGATCTGATCGACCCGCGCCAAGATGCGCGCCTGGCGGCCACCGATGCTGCGTGCGATCAGCAGATGCTGCGCCACCAGGGTGGCGAACAACAGCATCAACCCGAGGAAGTGGCCGTAACGGATGAGGTAGTCCATGGGCGGCACGCTCGCGAACAGCCGCACCCTGTCCATCACCGATCCCCCGAAACGCACGCGCGCCGGCGCGGCTCACTTCGCCGAGGAGGCGTTCTGACGTGCCGTATGCTCGATGAGGAAACGCACCACCGGCGCGGGATCGTCCAGGCCGTGCGGATGATGGCCGACGCCGGGTTTGTGGATCACTGCGATGGTGCCCTGCAGGGCGCGGTAGCGTTGTTCGATGATGGCGGTGTTCTCCGCCACCGGCACCACGTCGTCGGTATCGCCCACCACATGGATGAGGGCGATGCCGGCTTCCGCCAACGTGCTGAGAACGTCGATGGGATTGCCGAGGTAGGCCAGGGCATCCTCCTCGCTGGGAAATTCATAGAATTTCTGCAACGCCGCCCAATCCATCGCGCTGCCCTTGCCGACCCCTTTGCCGCCCGGCCAGCTCTTGAAGTCGCATACCGGCGCATCGCCATAGATCGCCGCGACGCGGGTCGGGTTTTCCGCGGCGAAGCGATAGGCATACAGCCCACCGCGGCTGATGCCGATGAGCGTCGCCTTGGGGGCGAGACCCTTCTCGACCAGCGCGGTATGGAAGGCGACAAAATGTTTGAGTGCCGGCGGACTGCCGAAGGTATTGCCGACCACGATGTGGGCGTGGTGGAATCCAGCCGCCAGCAGTTGCAAAGCGGCGCAACGGTCGGTGAAGGCATCGGGAAATTCCAGGCACCACGACCACGGTCGTCCAGGCGCTGCGACCTTCGGTTCCACCACCCACGCGCTGCAGCCGTCGATGATGAAGGTATGCCGGGTGAAGCCGTGCCAGGTGTCGATGCGCTCATCCGCCCAGGCGACCGGCTGCGGCTCGGCCGCCGGCAGCCACGCCGATGCGCTTACGACGAGGATGATCAGGCCGGCGAGCAGGGGATGGCAGCGGTGCATGGGCGGCAGCCTCTGGTTGCCAGCGCGTGACGCCAGCGGCTGTGGAGCCACAGAACCCTCCCCCTCATCCCCCCGCGTAGGGAATGAACACCACCTGATCGAAGATCGCCAGCGCCCGTGCCGCGTTGTCATGCCCGCAGACGCCCAACCCGATCACCGGCGTCGCGCCGAGCGGCACGCTCACCGCCGCGCCGAGCTGGGTCCACGCGACGCCATCCGGCGACGTCCAGCCGGTGATGGTCGTGCCGCTGCGCACCAGCCGCACCCAGTATGGCGCCGACTTGCCGGTGCTGGTCACGCCGCTGGTCGCACTGCCCGTAGCCAGCCGCGACTGGAAGGTCGCCCCACTGCCCGGCGAGAGCGCGATGAAGGCGTTGGCACTCCCAGGCGCCGTCGACGCCCGCACCATCACCCCGGCTTTGGCCCAGGGGTTGGTGTTCTGCAGCCACGCCACCCGCGCGATCAGCTCGCCGTTGCCGGTGAGCGGACGCTGCACGAAACGGAACGCGTCCGCCGTGCCCCAGATGTCGGCGCCGCCGCCAGTGATGCTGAAATCGCTAGCAGTACCGTTGGCCGAACCAACCACGCCGACTGCACCGATGTCCAGCGTGCTCCACGGCGGCGGCACCCCGAGCGCACCCGCCGGGGTCTGCCACAAAGCGCTCGCCGGCACCAGCTGTTTGCTGATGCCAGGTCCCGCCCAGCGCAGCTCCAGACCGGCGCCACCGGTGCCCTCGAAGAACTCCACCCGCACCTGATGGAAGCCGGTTGCCAGGTTCAGCGTCGCCGAACGTTCCTGCATCCCGTGCAGCCCATCGTTGTTGATCAGCAATGCGCCGTTGAGGTAGACCCGCGAGCCATCATCCGAACTCACCGACAGCGTGTACGACCCCGCGGTGTCGACCTTCAGCCAACCGCTGTGACGGCTGGCGAAGGTGTCGGCCATGGTCGCCGGCAGCCCGCTCCAAGCCGTCCCGACACTGGCATAGGCGATGCGCGCATCGCTGCGCACCACATCCGGGATGCGTGCGCTGAGATCGGGGATCGCCGACAGCGCGGTGGTGTAATCGAAGAACTCCGCACGTAGACCCGCCTGATAGAGCGGTGGATCACCGGCCTGCCACAACGCGCTGGCCAGTACCAGCTGCTTGGCGATCCCCGGGCCGGACCAGCGCAATTCCAGTCCGGCGGCGTCGGTGTTCTCGAAGAACTCGACCTGCAGGCGGTGGTAGCCCACGGACAGCGTGCGCGTCACCGCACGCTCCTCCATAGTCGCGCGCACGCCGTTATTGGAGATGACCAGAACACCATCCAGGAAGAGCCGCGAACCGTCATTCGCGCTGAGGAACAGCGTGTACGACCCAGCGGTGTCGACCTTCAGCCAGCCGCTGTGACGGCTGGCGAAGGTGTCGGTCATGTTCGTGGGCAAGCCTGACCATGCGGCGGTGGTGCTGGCATAGGCGATCTGCGCATCCGTACGCACCAGGTTCGGCACCCGTCCGCTCAAGGCTGGGAGAGCACCCAAGGCCGTGGTGTAATCGAAGAACTCCGCCAGCAAGCCGGGCTTGTAGGCCGCGAGCGGGTCCTCCACCGCACTCACCGCGATGGTGACCGTCGCGGGCTGACTCTCGAGGGAGCCGTCACCTGCGACGTAGGTGAACGTATCGGTACCCGACGCATCCGTCGCCGGCTGGTAGACGAATCCGCCGCTCACCGCCGTGAGCGCGCCACGTGTCGGCTGGGTGACGATACGTGCGAACAGTGGATCGCCGTTTGCATCGGTATCGTTGGCCAGGAGCGAAGCACTGGTGATGGTGATCTGGAGGTCCTCAGTGGTGCTCAGTGCGTCCGGGATTGCCACCGGCGCGACATTGGCGCTGGGCAACTGGTAACAGGTCAGTTGCGCCGCTGGCTGCGTAGAGGTCACGCATAAGTGGTCCTGCCCCAAGCTGAGCAATCCGCCTACCGGCAAAGTCCAACGGGTCTGCCAGGTGGCCCGATCCAAGGCGCGAGTGGCGGTGTCGCTGGCGATGATCACCAGATCATCACTGATGATGGGTTGGCCGACGATGATTTCCGGAAAAAAAACGATGCGCTGCAGGGCGCCATCATCCAATGAACGGACTTCCATACCGCCGGCGCTGAGGGGCGCATACACCAGGCGATCGGCCACCGCAGGCAGAGCAGTGAACCGCGAATTCTCATACACCCGCCAGCGGCGCTGAAGCGTCGCCGCGTCGAAAGCGGCCAGATCGACCCCGCTACGTACCACCGCGTAGCCAGTACTGGCCACTGCGGTCACCTGCGACTGGGAATCACGATCCACGTCTATGCGTGCCACGCCGGTGAGCGGGTCATGCGATCGCAGGTGGACACCGACATGGGTAAAGAGGCGCCCTTCATCCCAGGTCGGAGTCCAGCCATCGATCTGCTCGAGAGCGGTGAAGAATAGCTGGACACCATCGCTCTGACGGAAGCCGTACATGCCGCCATAAGATCCTCCATTGATGAAGACCTTGCCGTCTGCCACGCATGGCGCGAGGTACCCTTCCCATTGGGCTCCGAACGGCACCTGCCAGACGACCTGCCCATTGGTCGCATCCAATGACCAGAGCTGGGTGTCGCTGCCGTGGTTACCGCGTTGGAAATAGACCCGGCCACTGTCGACGGTCGGTGGATTGAGGCTGAAGCCGTTGGCGAAGTCGCGACGCCACAGCTGGGATCCGGATGCCAGATCGAGGCCCAAGGCCTGCATTCCAGCGCTGAAGTAGGGTGAGAGACCGGTGTGGACCCGGCCACCCGCGATCACTGCATGCAGCAGCGTCCCCTGCGCGACCGGCGCATACCTCCATCGTTCGATCGGCTGACGGCCGCTGAGACTGCCGACCGCCACACCCGCATGGCCGGGACCATTCCCCAGGGTGGTCCATGATGCGGCGACTCCGGATCGCCCATCACATCCCACCAGCAGCAGGGCCACCAGCGACGGCGAATTGGCGGTGCCATCACTGGCCCGATAGACGAAACGGTCGACGCCGCGGTAGCCTGCCTGTGGCACATAGGTGAAGGCGCCATTTGCCGCCAGCGTGAGGCTGCCGTGCTGTGGATTCTCCACTATTGCGACGCTCAGTGGATCGCCGTCGGGGTCGCTGTCATTGGCAAGCACCCCGCTGGAGGCGGGAACGCCGAGGCTGGTGCCCACCGCCGTCCGCCATCCATCGCCAGTCCCTACCGGCGCGCGGTTGGGAACTACGAAATCGACACGGGCAGACGCACCGGCCCCGGTCAGTGGCACGCCAGCAGAAGTGGCCAGGGTGACGACCACGGAATGCGCACCACGCGCGAGCACGGGCAATGGCATCACACCATCGAAGCC
>JANPIY010000090.1:0-1912 GCA_031425255.1 Planctomycetota bacterium | reverse complement strand
GCTCTGCGTCTCTGCGGCCGGGCCCTCTCTCATGGGCTGCACTGCACCCACTGATCACGCCGAAGAACCGATTCTTTCTGGAACAACCAAGGAAGACCGGTCCAACCGCGGAGGGCGCAGAGTCGCTCCGTCTCAGCTCTGCGCCCTCTGCGCCCTCTGCGGTTTGAACGGCTTCCCGGTCCGACGGCCCGGTGGCCCGTCCGACGGACGGTCGTTCCCCCATAGGCCGCCTCAATCGCCGCCATCGATCCCAGCCCAGATGCCTTCCGCGTGGGCCACTAGGATGCCGCCATCACCGGTGAGCAATCACCCCCACTCCCTGGAGCCGATCATGCCCATCATCAACAGCCCCCTGCCCGCCTTCAAAGTGCAGGCCTACCACAACGGCCAGTTCAAGACCGTCACTGACGCCGACGTACGCGGCAAATGGGCGGTGTTCTTCTTCTACCCCGCCGACTTCACCTTCGTCTGTCCGACCGAGCTTGGCGACCTCGCCGGCAAATATGCCGAACTGCAGAAGATGAATGTCGAGGTCTACGGTGTCAGCACCGATACGCACTTCGTGCACAAGGCCTGGCACGATGCCTCGGAGACCATCAAGCAGGTGACGTACCCCCTGCTCGCCGATCCGACCGGAACCCTCACCCGCGCCTTCGGAGTGCACATCGAGGAGGAGGGCGTGGCCTATCGCGGCACCTTCGTGGTCGCTCCCGATGGCAAGGTCAAGATCGCCGAGATCCATGACAACGGCATCGGCCGCAACGCCGAGGAACTCCTGCGCAAGATCCAGGCCGCGCAGTTCGTCGCCAGCCACCCAGGGGAAGTGTGCCCCGCCAAGTGGAAGCCGGGTTCGGCCACGCTGAAGCCAGGACTGGATCTGGTCGGCAAGATCTGAAGGCCCCTCCGGCCGGCCCGCTCGGGCCGGCCGGAGTTTTCCGTGCTCTCCTTCGTCTTCGTCACCTCTCTTTTCGCGAAAGCCCACGCCATGCTCGACGACTCCATGCGTACCCAGCTCCACAGCGTCTTCGCCCAGCTCACCACCGACATCACCCTGCTGATGGCGCCCAGCGACCATCCCCAGCAGGGAGAACTACGCGACCTGCTGAGTGCGCTGGCGAGTACCAGCCCGCATCTGCACGTCAGCGAATCCGGTCATCCATCGCCGGTGCCGCGCCTGACCCTGCTCAGCGGCGGCTCACCGACCGGCGTTTCCTTCCGCGGTATCCCCGGCGGACACGAATTCACGTCGCTGGTGGTCGCGGTACTGAACGCCGCCGGCAAGGGCCGCTTGCCCGATGCCGGCATCCAGGCGCGCATCCGCCGCCTGCGCGGACCGCTGCGCCTGCGCACCATCGTCTCCCTCGAATGCACCAACTGCCCGGACGTGGTCCAGGCGCTCAACCTCATCGCCCTGCTGCACCACGACGCCCAGCATGAGATGTGGGATGGCGGCATGGCTGAGAGCGAGGTTACGCGTCTCGGTATCCAGGGCGTCCCGGCGGTGCTCGCTGGCGATACCCTGGTGCACGTCGGCAAGGCCGATCTGGCCGCACTGCTCGACCAGTTGGAGGAACGTTTCGGCGCCGAGCCGGCCAGCGCCGGCCCCGCCGCCGTCCACGAGGTGGATGTCGCCGTGGTCGGCGGCGGCCCGGCCGGCGCCGCCGCGGCGATCTACAGCGTGCGCAAGGGCCTGAAGGTGGCGGTGGTCGCCGGTCGCATCGGTGGTCAGGTGCGCGATACGGTCGGCATCGAGAATCTCATCTCGGTGGCCTACGCCGAAGGCCCGCGACTGGCCGCCGATATGCGTGCCCATCTGATCGCCGCCGGCGTGCTGGTGCTCGATGACCGCAGCGTCGAGGACCTGGTCGACGGCGAGGTCAAGACCCTGCGCCTAAAAGGCGGAGAAAGCGTG
>JANPIY010000089.1:0-7245 GCA_031425255.1 Planctomycetota bacterium | reverse complement strand
GTCGCTCGGTTCGGCCTGGCTTGCGGCGCTGGTGTTCACGGCGGTGCCGGTCGCCGCGGTGGGAGGTGTCGCTGCGCTGTGGCTGCGCGAGCTGCCGTTCTCGATCTCCGCGGCGGTCGGCTTCATCGCCCTCGCTGGCGTTGCGGTGCTCAATGGCCTGGTGATGGTCACCTTCATCCAGCAACTGCGCCGCCGTGGCATGGACATCGTTGAGGCCGTGATGACCGGAAGCCTGATCCGCCTGCGTCCGGTCCTGATGACCGCGCTGGTGGCGGCGCTCGGTTTCGTGCCGATGGCGCTCGCCTCCGGCATGGGCGCCGAGGTCCAACGTCCGCTCGCCACGGTAGTGATCGGCGGAATCCTGTCGTCGACCCTGCTCACCCTTTTCCTGATCCCGGCGCTCTACGGCTGGTTCGAGCCGAAGCAGCGGGATGACGATGTCTCGCGCGGTGATGCGTCATCACCGCGCCCTGTTCACCCCGCGGGCCATCCGCCCGCACATGCAAAGGAGTATCCATGATTCGTTACGCCCTGGTCTGTCTGCTCGCCCTCGGTCTGGGCGCCACCGCCTACGCGGAGGAAGCCTCGAAAGTCGAACGCCTGACCGCCGACAAGTGGTGCGCAACGCACGACCTGCCGAAGGACAAATGCGCGCAGTGCGACAAGAAGCTGATTCCCAAGCTCAAGAAGGAGAAGGACTGGTGCGGCGAATGTGGCGTCGCCGAGTCCACCTGCCTGGTCTGTAATCCGAAGGAAGCGAAAGCCCTGCTCGACGCCCAGCGTCCGGTGGCCGCCGCGAAGTGAGGTGATCATGGGAGGGACCGGTCGGCCGGCCCTCCCAGGGGTTTGCCTAGGTCGTGAACCTGGGCACAATGCAGCACGGCCTCACTTCTCTCATCAACGTCATCAGGCCGAGTGCTGGCGATGTACGGACTTTCTAAGGAGTATCTTCTATGAAAAATCACAAGCAGGTCACTTTGATGTCTATCATCTCCGTCGTTTTTACGGGTCTCGCCACGGCGGCCGAATTCTCCATCGAGCCACTCACTGAGATCAAAGCCAAAATCGAGCGTAAGGAGGCTGTCCTGGTGGATGTTCGCGAGAAGGCTGAGTGGAAAGAGGGCCATGTGGATGCCGCGATCCTGCTGCCGATCAGCGTCCTCAGGAAAGGGTTGTCTGAAGAAGACAGCAAAGCCCTGCCCAAGGACAAGGTCCTCTACATTCATTGCGCTGTTGGCATGCGGGCGATGAGTGCCGCGAAAATCCTGGAAAAGCTTGGATACACCGTTCGTCCGCTGAAACCTGGTCTTGACGATTTCGTAAATGCGGGATTCCCCAAGGTGAAGCCAGAGTGAATCGCAGCTGCACTTTGATTGAGCGTCATTTGGACACCGGATGAAAACCCGTGACAGCGGCATGCCGGACGAGATCTGGTGGAATACCTTCTTCGATCCCCCCGCCATCTTGCGGGCGCTTGGACTCGACCGGATCGAGGGGCCCGTGATCGACGTGGGATGCGGCTACGGCACCTTCACCTTCGCCCTCGCGGGCATGACGCATCATCCGATTATCGCACTCGACATCGAGCCAGCCCTGGTAGCCGAGGTGGGATACCGTGCGGCTGCCTTTCGGATGACCCACGTCCTTCCGCGTGAGTTGGATGTGACTGACGGATCGCTTGGCGTCGACGGACACAACGCCGATGTGGTCTTGCTGTTCAATCTCCTCCATTGCGAGGCACCGCTCGCCCTGCTGGCCGCGGCACATGCGGCCCTACGTCCAGGCGGACGTGTAGGCGTCCTCCATTGGCGGAGTGATGTGCCAACTCCGCGCGGTCCGGACCTCGGCATCCGTCCAAGTCCGGAGCGATGCAGGTCGTGGTTGCTCGACAGTGGTTTCTCGATCGAGCAGGACCTCACGATACTTCCGCCGTATCACTTCGGATTGGTGGGTAGAAAGAACAGCAACGGCAAGCCATAGGCCTGACCGTCCTGCGTGAGAACGTGCGCGCTTCCGGTGCACTCGCCGGCACGGCTGGACGTGAGTCAAGCCGCGGACGCCTATGGTTCGCCTGGAAACACTGGGGTCGTGAGCGCTCCGATGCCAACGGGCTGGTCCATGTCGTGCAAGCCCAAGGGGAACGGGAGGTGAAAACCATGGTTTCCCCGGGCGCGACCGTCGTTACGGTCGCGCCATGCGACATCTCCTCCTTTTCATGACCGTGTTGTTCTTCGGCTTCGCTGCACCGGGATCTGCCGGCGAGAGCAAGGTCGCCAAACCGCTCGATCCCCTGGTCGGCTCCTGGCGCGGTTTCCTCAGCCAGGACGACAAGGCGTGGCAGTTCATGATCGTCATCCGGGCCGGCAAGGGTGCGACGATGAGCGGCAGCGCCCTCGGCTGGTTGGGACTGCCGGAAGAGGTGGCGCTCGCCGCCCGGCCAGGGCCACCCATCAAGGAATACCCGGTGGGTTATTCCTACGGTGAGACCTTGCGCATCGAGCGCGTCGGCGACAAGATCCTGATGGTCGGGTCCGATCTGAAGAAGCTGGTGCAAGGCGGCAGCGACCTGTCTGCTGACGCCTTCGAACTGACCGAGAGCGAACCGGGATTTCTCAGCGGCACTCTGGCCCGCAAGAAGGATGGCAAGGAGATCCCCAGCCAGGTGCTGTTGTGCTCCAGCGCCCGTTGGGAGAAACCTTCGCTTGCGGCTCCACCGCTCGGCACCACCACCGCCATCACCTGCATCGGGACCTCCTACCATTACCGCGTCTATGTCCCCAAGACGTACGATCCCGCCAAGCCGATGCCGCTGGTGCTGCATTCGAGCCCAGGTGGCAATGCCGGACCATTGTCGACGCAACTGGCTGAGGAGTTCGGCTGGATCATGGTCGGCCTGACCGAGGCCAAGAACGGGCCGTGGGATCCCATCGGCCAGAACCGCGATGCCGCGCTGATGGATCTGCGTCACCGTCTGGCCATCGATTGGCGGCGGGTGGTCTTCGCGGGCGATTCGGGCGGCGCACGCGCGTCTGCCCGCGCCCAGCAGTTGTACCCGGAGCTCTGTGCCGGACTGCTGATGAGCATCGCCGGTTATGCGCAAGGCGCGCCACCGGAAAAACGTGTGCCGGTCTTCTTCATCACCGGCGACACCGACTTCAACCTTTCGGAAGTACTCGCCTGCCACGAACAGTCCAAGGCCATGGGTCGCGAGACCATGATGATCCGCCACGGCGGCGGGCACGACAACGGTGGCCCCAAGAACATCGAGGCGGCGCTGCGTTGGCTGCACGACCATCTCGCTCCGTATGGCGCGAAGGCGGCGCCGCCGGCCAAGAAGCGCTAAACTTTCCCGCGTGAGCGGGAAAGCGGTTCAAACCGCAGAGGCGTGCTTCTTGGTAATATTTCCATCCCGATAATTACCGCCAGCTCATGACGGTCCGACCTCGTCCTCATTGCTTTACCTATCGATCAGCATGATTCAGGCGCTCGGTGAACGGATGGTGACCATGAGAGGTACCACCCGGCGCCACGCTGGAGGTCTCATGCGCATCGTATCCCTCGTATCCGTCCTGGTCGGAAGCTGCGCGTTGAGCACGGTGTTGGCGGCCGAACCGTCCTGGTCTCCCGAGGAGTTCACCGTGGTTTCGGGCCCGGCGTCGCCGCGGGTGGCCCTGGCGGTGCGGCGCGAGGGTGCGCGCCTGATGTTGGCGGTCGAGACCGCGCTGCTCGCGGGAGGAGAACCGAGCATCCGCTTAGGCGTCGCGGCGGCCAAAGAGGTGACGCTCGAAGCGGCTGCGAGGAAAGACCTCAACGGCATGTGGCGCTTCACCGCCAGCATTCCCGCCGCGACGCTGATCGCCAACGAGGCGGATTGGAAACGCCTGCGCATCGGAGTCGCGGCGGCGTGGAGTGGCGGTCCAGAAAACGTTCCGCGCCTGAGCGAACGTTTCCGCCATGCGGGTGGCGCCGTCCACGGCGCGCTCGCATCCGAGTCCGGCGCCTGGCTGCCGTTCGATCTCGATGAGAACGCGACCCAGGTCGCTGACCGCCGCAATCGCATCGTGGTCGCCATCGCTCAGCCGCTCGACGGCCGTGCCACCGTGGTGATCGAGGCGGCCGACGGCATGCGCCTGCGCAACCTCGTCGGCGGCATCGACCTGGCCAAGGGCCGCCACGAGATCCCCTGGGATGGCTGCGACGACGCCGGCCAACCGCTGCCGCCAGGAAACTACCGCTGGCGTGCTGCCCATCACCCAGGGCTGACCCCACGCTACCTGATGAGCTTCGGCAATGGCGACAACACCCAGGCCGACTTCCAGGGCTGGGGTCCGAACCACACCACGCTCAATGCGGCCGCGGCCACCGGTGCCTGGACGGTGGTGGCCTCGCCGATGACCGAGGGTGGCGACAACCTGGTGGTGCTGGCCGCCGACGGCCACAAGACGCAGGGCTACACCACGCCGATGGGCATGGGCATGTGGATGATCTGCCCGGTGCTCATCGGCGACACGCTGTACACCGCCAATGACGGTCGCAGCTGGATGGATGACTTCGACCCCAAGAAGAAGGGCGCGGTCGGCAAGCTGAAGATCACCTTGGCGCGCTACGATCTCAAGGCGGGTCGCCTGGTCGAATACCAGGGCAAGCGTTTCTGCGAGCTGTTCACCGTCGACGTCGGCCCAGGCGCCGCGGACAAGGACTACCACCAGGTCAGCCTCACCGGCATGGCGGCCTTCGCTGGCAAGCTCTACGTCGGCAATCGTCGTCGCCAGACGCTGATGGTCGTCGATCCCGTCGAGGGCACGGTGCTCAGCGAGATTCCACTGGCCGCCCCAGGGGTGCTGGCGTCAACCGCAGATGGACTCTTCGCCTTCTCCGACGGCGCCCTGGTGCGCGTCGACGTGCAGGCCGGCACCACCACGCCGGTGCTGGCCAAGGGCGTCTGCGACGCTCGCGGGCTGGCTATCGATGGGCAGGGCCGCTTCCTGATCACCGATGGGACCACGCACACGCTGCGGTTGTTCGACCGTGCCGGCCGTCCACTTAAACAGTTGGGCACACCCGGTGGGCAGTACGTCGGGGCCTACGAGATCAACCGCATGGTCAATCCGCGGGGCGTGGCGGTGGCCGCCAACGGTTGGGTGTGGGTCACCGAGGAACGCACCGATCCCAAGCGCGTGCTCGCCTGGGACGTTGAGAAAGGCAGCGTGGTGTGCGAAAAGTTCGGCACCCCCGCCTATGGCGGTTCGGGCGCCGGCGTCGACCCGCGCGACCACCAGCGCTGGATCGGCCTCGGCTGCGAGTGGAAGGTCGACGTCGATAAGGGCACCGCGGTGCCGACGGTGGTGCTGGGCAAGGACGACCACCCGCTGCATTACCGCTACGTCAGCCAGTTCGGTGCCGAGTGGATCGTGGCCATCCAGAGCACCACCGGAATCTACCGCCGCAACGCCGACGGCTCGCTGCGGCACGTCGCCGAACTCGGCTCCGCGCACCGCTTCTACCATTACCACGAGCACAAACCGCCGCAGGCCTTCATCGACGGCTTCAACCGCGCCTTCCCCGACCGCATCGGCAAGCACGAGGAGAAGGGTCCCGCCTTCCTCTGGCGCGACGCCAACGGCAACGGCGCGATGGATGCGGAGGAGTTCGAGTTCACCGCCAAGGAGGTCAAGGAACTCGGCGGCGCCTACTGGGGCCACGATGTGGGCAGTGATCTCACCTTGCGCTCGCCGATCGATGTGGCGGGCAAAGCAGGCCTGCTGACGCTGGCCCCCACGGGCGTGACCGCGGCCGGCGTGCCGCAATACCCGACCCTCGCCGAGGCGGTGGCCAAGATGGTGCCCGCGGCGTTCCCTGGGACCCAGGTCGAGACCTGGACCGACCGCGCCGGCAACGTCATCGCCAATACCGATCCGGTGATGAAGGCCTTCAGCCCGCAGGGCAAACTGCTGTGGAGCTATCCCAACCGCTGGAGCAACGTGCACGGCAGCCACAACGCGCCGCTGCCGGAGACCGGCGTGCTGCAGGGCAGCCTGTTCCCCATGGGCACCGCGCCGCTGGACAAGGACAGCGACGTCTTCGTGCTGGTCGGCAACCACGGGCGCTACTTCGCCATGAGCAGCGATGGGCTGTACCTCGACGAATTCTTCAAGGACGTTCGCATGGGCGGTAGCCGCGACGCCAACTACATCGGCGGCGAGGCCTTCGGCGGCAACTTCATCAAGTCCGCGCGCGATGGTCGCTACTACCTGCAGGCGAACGGCTATCGCATCTATCGGCTGGATGGCCTGGAGGGCTTCAGCCGTTCACAGGGGACGCTCACCCTGACGCAGGCGCAGGCGGTGGCGGCCGAGCGCGTACGCGCCGGACGCCAGGCGGCCGTCAGCGTCGCGCGCACCGCCGCCATCCCGAAGCTGACGCAGGCGCCAGTCATCGACGGCAAGGACGATGACTGGGCGGGTGTACCGACCATGAGCTGGGACAAGTCGGGCCAGTTCAAGGTGACCGTCAGCCTCGGTCACGATGCGACCATGCTCTATGCCTGCTGGCGGGTCTCCGATCCCTCGCCCTGGGTCAATACCGGCAAGGACTGGACGCTGCTGTTCAAGACCGGCGATTCGGTCGATCTGCAACTCGGCGGCGATCCCGGCGCCAATCCGTTGCGCTCCGGCCCGGTCCCTGGCGATCTCCGCCTGCTCATCGCCCCCAGCGATGGCGTCAACCAGGCCGTGCTCTACCGCCACCGGGTCCCAGGCGCCAAGGATCCGGTCACCTTCACCTGTCCCTGGCGGGCCGAGAAGGTCGACGACGTGCGCAGGCTCGCGAGCGTGAAGATCGCGGTGACCACCGACCGCGACCGCTACCGCGTCGAGGCCGCCATCCCGCTCGCCGATCTCGGCCTGGTGATGGATGGCGCTCCTCGCCGCCTGGACGTCGGCACGCTGTTCGGCGATCCCGCCGGCACCGCCACCAGTCTGCGTTCCTACTGGGCGAATCAGAACACCGGTCTGGTGAGCGATGTGCCTGGGGAGATCATGTTGTTCCCGAACCTGTGGGGGACGGTGACGATGGGAGCAAAACCATGAAGACCGTCCGATGTCCGATGTCCGATGTCCGATGTCATCGTGGAGATGACGTCTCGCGCGACCCGTCCGCAGCCCTCGCCGAACTTCGTCCCGCGACACTTCGGACGGCGTCAAAGATGGTTCAATATCATGGGGATGATGTCATGCGTCACTCGTC
>JANPIY010000088.1:0-3683 GCA_031425255.1 Planctomycetota bacterium | reverse complement strand
AGCCGAACGGCAGGCGGACGCCGTACTCGGTCAGCAGGTAGAGCGGGTAGAGAGCGACGCGAGGGATCCAGAGCGCGTGGAATCCGGGCGTCGGCTCCTCCGGCGGGCGGCCGTCGAGGTCGGGCACCGGCCGCTTCGGGACCGTCTCCGCGCGCGCGCCTCCGGCGACGAGAGAGAGCTCTACCGCATTGACAGCGCCCCCTGCGGAGTGAGCAGTCTTCGCAGGACGCACCGGGAATGCCGTCGGCTATTTCTTCTTTTCG
Organism: Planctomycetota bacterium; assembly: GCA_031425255.1. Lineage (GTDB taxonomy): Bacteria > Planctomycetota > UBA11346 > UBA11346 > UBA11346 > BOG-1363. The sequence goes on along the minus strand of JANPIY010000088.1, from coordinate 3,420 downwards.
CCAACGGGCGCGGCCGGATTGTAGATCGGCGTATCCCAGCCGGCGATGTCCGCCGGTTTCACACCCTGGCGATGGCCGGAGAAGTTGAAGGTGGTGGGATGGTAGGGACCGACGAAGTCGATGTTGGCGTCGGCGGTGATCGCGCTCTCGAGGCCCAGGCACCACAGGTGCGCATTCACCAGCAGGCGGCGGAATCCGGGGTTGAGGATGTCTTCCGAGGCGCCGTGCGTCGTGCAGAACACCCGGCTCTTGGCGTTGTCCTTCAGGTAGGTGCGGACCCAGGCGACCGGCAGGATCTTCTTGGTCGGATCGGCGGGGTCGTCGATCTTCATGCCGTTGAGCACCTCGCCGCGTGCCAGGATGACGCTGTCGGGCATGGGGTCGGCGTTGTATCCGCCGCATTGGACGTGGACGTCCTTCACCCCGCGCAGGACCGGGTGAGTGGACTGCATGGCCTCTAGCAGCAGCCGTGAACTCTGCTTGTGATTCTGACCATAGTGGCCGACCCAGTGTTCGCCGAGGATCTGCCGTCCGAAGCCGAATTTGAAGTCGTCGCCCCGATAACCTTCGTTGAACTTCGCGTAAGGACCCTTGATGCCGTTGAAGCCGTGGGTCGAGGTCCGCAGTCCGATCACGGGTCCGCCGCGCTTCAGATAGGCGTCGATGTGCTTCATCTGCTCGTCCGGGAAGGCTTGGAAACGGACGAACACCACCATCAGGTCGGCGGTGTCGAGTGCTTCCAGTCCACGGATGTGGCTGCTGCCGGGTTCGATGAAGCCGGTCGCCGGATCGGTCGTGACGAAGAACGAACAGGTGAAGCCATGGTTCTTCGCCAGGATGCGCGCCAGGGCCGGCAAGGTCTCCTCGCCCCGGTATTCATGATCGCCAGCGATGAAGACGATGTGCTTGCCCTTGCCGACGCCCGCATCGCCTTGCCAGGTGACGCCAGCGGGCTCCGCTGCGAGCGCGGCCGCGCCCGCGGAAACGAAGAGCAGGGCGAGGAGGGTGAGGTATGAGCGCATCGATGATCTCCAGATGAGGGTCGATAGCTCGTACCCACCCGCGCACAACCCGCTGTCGTCCGTCATCGTCGACCAGGTGCCGCCAGAACGGATTGCGACATCCGCAATCCACCAGCGACATCCCTTCAGCAACCATCAGATGCACAGCCCAATGCTGAAGTCCACGAAGAAAAATCGGCCGCAGAGACGCAGAGACGCAGAGACGCAGAGGAAAGGCGAAGCAGGCTTTTTTCACCTCTGCGCCTCTGCGCCTCTGCGGCCAAACATCTCGGCTTTTGTGTATTGGTGCACCGCCAGCATGGATGGTTGCACGACCGGGCGCGGGTTCAGAGCAGGATGCCTTTCACCACATGCCCATGCACGTCGGTCAGACGGAAGTCGCGCCCGGCGCTGTGATAGGTCAGGCGTTCGTGATCGAAGCCGAGCAGGTGCAGGATGGTCGCCTGCAGGTCATGCACGTGCACGGGATGCTCGATCACCTGATAACCCAGGTCATCCGTCGCGCCGTAGGTGATGCCCCGCTTCACGCCGCCGCCGGCCAGCCACATCGAGAAGGCATGGGGATGATGATCGCGTCCCATCGAACGCCCGAGCGTCGGATTGGTCTCCACCATCGGCGTACGACCGAACTCGCCGCCCCAGATCACCAGGGTGTCGTCGAGCAGCCCCAGACGTTTGAGATCCTTGACCAGGGCGGCGGCACCCTGATCGGTTTCGCCGCACTTGCCTTTGTGATTGCCGACCAGATCGCTGTGCGCATCCCACCCTTCGTGGTAGATGTTCACGAAACGCACGCCGCGCTCGATCATGCGGCGGGCCAGCAGGCAGGCGCGTGCGAATGAGGGCTTGGCGGGATCGCAGCCGTAGAGTTCGAGGGTCTCCTTGCTCTCACCTTTCAGGTCCATCAGTTCCGGCGCGCTGGTCTGCAGGCGGAAAGCCATCTCGTACTGCGCGATGCGGGTGGCGATCTCGGGATCGCCCATCAGATCGAGGCGCGAACGGTTCATCGCCGCGGTCAGATCGACGGTGTCGCGTTGCAAGGCGGCGTCGACCCCAGGTGGACTCGAGGTGTCGAGGATCGCATCGCCCTGATTGCGGAAGCGGCAGCCCGACAGCACGGTCGGCATGAAGCCGCTCGACCAGTTGGCCGAGCCACCACTGATGCCAGCCCCGGTCGACATCACGACATAGGCGGGCAGCGACTGCGATTCGCTGCCCAAGCCATACAACGCCCACGAGCCGAGGCTCGGGCGACCGGGTTGGGCGAAGCCGGTATTGAGGAAGATCTGCGCCGGTGCGTGATTGAACTGATCGGTCTTCAACGATTTGATCAGGCAGATGTCATCGACCACGGTGGCGAGATGCGGCAGCACATCGGCGAGGGCGGTACCGCTCTGGCCGTGCTGCTTGAAGGCGAAACGTGGACCCATGACCGCCGCGTCGGAACGGATGAAGGCGAAACGTTGGCCGCCGATGACGGACTCCGGCAGGGGTTTGCCCTCCAGCTTGGCCAGCTCGGGTTTGTGGTCGAAGAGATCGAGGTGACTCGGCGCGCCGGCCATGAAGAGGTGGATGACCCGTTTCGCCTTGGGCGCGAAATGCGGCACCCGCGGTGCCAGCAGCCCGCCATCGGCGGCACGCAGCGATGGTGTCGATCCCAGCAGGAGCGAGCCCAGCGCGATGCGGCCGAGGTTGAGCCCGGTCTGCTGGAAGAGGCGGCGGCGGGTTAGAGCTGGTTTCATAACCCATCCCGTAGCGAGCCCGAGCCATCGTCGAGCGAGGCAAGGAGGACGGACCGTTTGGAGCGGAGGCATGGCCATAGGCCATGTTGAGCACCAAATGGTTCGTCTGACGCGGCCGCAGCCGACGAGGGCCGGGCGCAGTAGGGAGGGGTTATGAAACCAGCTCTTAGGTCCATGAGGTCCTCATTCCTTGGTCACGAATTCATCGGTGTTCATCACCACCCGGGCCAGCGTGGTCCACACCGCGCGCTCTTGGAGGTCACCCTCGCCCGCCCCAGCCAGCTTCGCCGCGTCAAGCTCTTGCGCTGCCAGACGGGCACGCTGACGAGCGATGAAGATGCCGAAGCGCTGCACCTCCTCCGCGCTCGGGGCGCGTGTCAGGCAACGCCGTACCAGCACGGTGATGCGGCCTGCGTCATCGGGCGCCTGGGTGATGACCACCCGGGCCAGGGCCTGCGCCGCCTCCAGCACCACGGCGTCGTTGAGCATCATCAAGGCCTGGAGCGGCGAGTTGCTGATCTCGCGCTGGGCGATGCAGAAATCACCGCTGGGCGCATCGAAGGCATTGGTCATGGCGTAGGGCGCGGTGCGTTTCATGAAGGTGTAGAGCCCGCGCCGATAGCGGTCCTCACCCGCGGAGACCTTCCACTCCAGCC
>JANPIY010000087.1:0-1680 GCA_031425255.1 Planctomycetota bacterium | reverse complement strand
TCGCCACCAGCGTGGGGTACCCCGATGCTGTGGCGCTCTATCGTGAGGTCTTGGCCAAGCAGCCTGATGGCAGCGTGATCGTGGTGGCGGTTGGCCCCCTCAGGAATCTGGCCAACCTGCTGAAGTCGCGTTCGGACGCGGCCAGCCCGTTGGATGGTCCTGCGCTCGTCGCCAAAAAAGTGCGGCGGCTCGACATCATGGGGGGTAAATATCCGCCGGATGCGAGCAGGAACCCCAAGGACGGTGAATTCAATTTCATGCAAGATCCTGCCGCGACGGCACTGGTCTGTTCTGCATGGCCGACCCCCGTGCTGTTCAATGGCGAGGGCGGGTCGACCTGCACCGGCCGCCGCGTCACGTATGAGATGCCCGAGCACAATCCGCTCACCTTGGCCTATCTGCTCTCTGACTCGGTGGGTTTCGCCGGCGATCGCTTGAGCTGGGATCCCGTCTCGTGCCTCGTGGCCGTCCGAGGCGCGGCACCGTGGTACAAGGTCGTCAGCGGTGGGACCAATGTCGCTGATCCGATGACCGGTGTGAACACCTGGCAGGCGGACGGAGGGCGCCGACATTCCTACCTGGTCTTGGAGCGGAATCGCCCCAAGAGCGAGGTCGAAGCAGCGCTTGAGGATCTGATGGTGGCCGGAAAACCACAGCCGAGCAACCTCACGTTCAATACCATTTACTACGCCAAAGCCGGAATGTGCGTGACCACCAACACTGGTGAATGCGATAAGAACGGTGTCTGGCGGGACAAAAACTCCTCGAGTTGGATTCAGCACCAATACGTAGATGGACGCAAGTACCTGGTCGATGCGTATGCCGTCGTCTGCCCTGACCAACAGCGTTTGCCAAGCACGCTGGAATTGTCCGCATCCAATGATGGCGGGGTGAGCTGGACCGTTCTGGACCATCAGAGTGTCCTTGCCTTTACGGGTCAAACTCCGCGCTTGGTTTTCCCCATCGCCAAGCCAGGGACGTGGAACACTTATCGACTCAGCGTGTCAGCAGCCAATGCGAGCGCAGGCACCCTGATCGCCGCGGTCGAACTCAACCAGGCGATCAACTGCAATCCCAAGATCGTGGTCGCTAGCATCACGCTGGATCACCAAGCACTCACCATTCCCGTCCATGGCCGTGCGACGCTCAATGCGACCATCGCACCCGCCACCAGCGGTGAGCGTCGCGTCACGTGGATCTCCAGTGATCCGACGGTGGCCGAGGTGCGTGGCATCGGTGAGCAGATCGCCATGGTCGTCGGCAAGAAGCCCGGTCCCTGCACCATCACCGCGGTGGTCGGCAAGGTGACCCACGTGAGCACGGTCACGGTGACACCATCGACGCTGCCCGCGGGCTGGAACTACCAGGAATTGAACCAGCCACCCATTCCGGGTGCGGTCTCGGTGATCAACGGAAAGTTCACTCTCACCGGCAGTGGTCACGCGATGACCTCATTCTGGGAGCGGGTCAACGATCAGGGTGTCTTTGTCAGCAAACCGGTCATGAGCGCGTTGGACATCTCCGCCCGCATGACTGCCCTGGGGCCGGACGTCGGCGGTCCGGGTGCCTACGCGAATGATCGCAGGCCCTCAACCGCTTCAGGGTTGATGATCCGGGAGTCGCTCACGGTTCTCAGCAGTCGTCTTCAATATTTACAGTAGCGCCTGTTTCTCTTTGTAT
>JANPIY010000086.1:0-6194 GCA_031425255.1 Planctomycetota bacterium | reverse complement strand
GCGGTGGCGCAGGCGGTGCGCCAGCTGCCGGCGGAACGTCGCCCGCTGTTGTTCACCAAGTTCGGCCATCACCTGGTCGACGGCCAGCGCGTCAGTTCCGCCACCCGCGCCGAGGTGCTGCGCGATTGCGAGTACAATCTGAAGACCTTCGGCGTCGAACGCCTCGACCTGTTCCAACTGCACTGGCCGACGCCGGTGCCGATTGCCGAGACCGCCGCCGCCTGCGCCGAGCTCCTGGCGGCGGGCAAGATCCGCGCCATCGGAGTCAGCAACTTCTCCCACGCCCAGCTCGAAGCGTGGCGCGCCACCGGCGTGCCGCTGCACAGCGTGCAGAACGCCTACAGCATCGTGAAGCCCGAGGCCGAGACCGACGTGCTGCCGTGGTGCGCCGAACAGCGCGTGGGCTTCCTCGCCTATTCGCCACTCCAGCGCGGCCTGCTCTTCGGCCACTGGGGCCTCGACAAGACCTTCCCGGCCGGCGACCACCGAGCCGAACGCGCCGACTTCCGCGGTCCACGGCTCGCGCGTCAACTCGCAGCGGTCGAAGAACTCAAGCTCATCGCCGCCGAGGACGAGATGACCGTCGCCCAGCTCGCGATCGGTTGCCTGCTCGGCCACGAAGGCCTCACCGGCTGCATCGTCGGCGCGCGCAACGCCACGCAGGGCGCGGCACTCGGCGATCTGGGCATGCCGGTGAAGGCCAAACAGCTGGCGGCGGTCGACGAGGTTATCGCGCGGCTGCACGCGGATCTGGCTAGCCTCGAGGGCCAGGGCTGAGGAGCGCCGACCTCAGACCAATGCTCATGGACGGATGACGCCAAAAGGCGAAAGGCATAGCCACAGAGCTCACAGAGAGCACAGAGGCGGGAGCGCAGCGCTTTCCTCTGTGCTCTCTGTGGGCTCTGTGGCTGGTTGTCATTCTCCGACAACCAGGCGCATCCCTCGGCTCTCAACGACTCTGGAAGTCAGATTCGATTCAGCGCCTGGTCGAGATCCGCCATCAGATCCTCGGTGCCTTCCAGCCCGACGCTCATGCGGATGAGATTTTCACGGATGCCCAGGGCGGCCCGTTCCTCGGGCGCCTTGTCGTAGTAGCTCATCAGCGCCGGTTGTTCGATCAGCGACTCCGGGCCACCGAGACTGGGCGCCAGATAGGGGATCTCGCAGGCGTCGATGACCCGTGATCCTTCGGCGAGGCCGCCCTTGATGGTGAAGCTGATGAGCGAGCTGAACCCCTTCATCTGACGCTTGGCGATGGTATGCGCCGGATGGCTGGGCAGTCCGGGATACCACACGCGTTCGACCTTGGAGTGGCGCTCGAGGAACTCGGCGATGCGCTGGCCGCTCTCGTTCTGGTGCTTCATGCGTACGGCGAAGGTCTTCAGGCCGCGGATCAGCATGTAGGCGGTGAAGGGCGCGGCGAGCGCGCCGAACATGCCCTGGTGCTCGCGGATCGCATCGATCAGCGGCTTGGCGCCGATCACCACGCCGGCCATGAGATCGTTGTGGCCGCCGAGGTACTTGGTCGCGCTGTGCACCACCAGGTCGACGCCGAAGCTCAGCGGCTGGAGGTTGTAGGGCGTCGCCAGGGTCGCATCGATGAGGGTCTTGACCCGGCGTTCCTTGGCCAGCTTCACCAGCGCTTCGAGGTCGATGCAGTTGAGGTAGGGATTGGTCGGGCTCTCGGTGATGATCAGGCGGGTGTTGGGCTTGATCGCCGCCGCGATGCCTTCGACCGAGGGCTCGCAGGAGGTATGCTCGACGCCGAACTTGGCGAGGAACTCACGCACGAACACCCGGGTCTTGCGGTAGCTGTCGGCGGTGATCACCAGATGGGTGCCGGGTTTCACCATCGCCAGCAGCGTGGTGACGATGGCGGACATGCCGGTGGCGGTCAGCAGGGCGTCGGTCTCGCCGCCGCTTGCGAGCGGACCTTCGAGGGCCGAGAGCTTGGCTTCCGCCACCTGCTGGGTCGGGTTGCCGTAGCGGCCATATTCCTCGCCGCGGATGTGCTCACCGCGGAAGTAGCGGTGCAGTTCGTCGGTGTTCTCGAACGGGTAGGCGGTGGCCAGGATCAGGGGCGTGACGAGCGAGTCGTGGGCCTTGTCGCGGAGTTCTCCGCCGTGGACGGACAGGGTCTCGATCGATCGCGCCATTGCTTATAGGTCCGGGGACCGGGATCCGGGGTCCGGGGTCCGGGCGCCGGTATCGCCGTGGACCTGGTGCGGAGCATTCCGCAGGTTGTCAGACACCGGAATCCGCACGCCGGACTCTGGACGCGGCCGCGCGAATTCGGGATGGGTCGCCACCAGGGCGTAGTCGCCACCATCCCAGCGATAGGTGCGCGCCTCGACCACGCCGTGGGCGCGGGTCTCGATCACGGTCTGGTACAGCTGGGGGTAGACCGCTTGGCCATCGGGGGCGGCGTAGCGGCGGTCATCCTGGCTGAAATACGCTCCGCAATCGATGTGGCTGTGGAACAACGCCAGCCAGCGTTCGCCTTGCGCCTCGGCTTCGCGCACGTGGCGGGCGAGCTTGGCCTCGTTGGGCGCGAACCAGTCGCGTCCCGAGCGGGGATGCTCCAGCGGGTCGAGGGCATGCAGCCGGTCGGCCATGTTCTCCAGGGTCACGCAGCGCACGGCCTCGTCCGATCCGGCCTTGGCGAACAGCACGCCGCAGCATTCGCTGGGATAACACGCCAGGGCGTGGTCCTGCATGGCAGCGATGATCGAAGGGGGGAGGGTCAGCATCGGCCTCGCGACTGGCGGTGGTCGACCAGCGGGCGGGTACGCTAGGATCGCTGCGCCCAGGCGCAACCCGTGCGCCCTGGGTTTTACGCCTGGGATCCGGAGCCACGGACCCCAGAGCGGGGTGGGAACGGAGTCAGAGGGATCCGCCTGCCATCTTCGGCAGGGTGAACCAGAAGACGCTGCCGTCGGGAACCCCATCGCGGACCCCGATGGCGCCCTCGTGGGCCTGCACCGCGAGCTTGCAGAACGCCAGGCCGAGTCCGACCGAACGCCGCGATTGATCGCCGGTGCTCACGCGCACGTACTTCTCGAAGACGCGTTCGCGTTGATCGGTGGCGATGCCGAGCCCGGCGTCGGCCACCTCGAAACGCCAGTGCTCGCCGGCGTCGGCCACCGTCAGCCGCACCGGTTGGCTCTTGGGCGAATAGGCCAGGGCGTTGTCGAGCAGATTGGTCAGCACGCGTTGGATGATCATGCCATCCGCCTGCACCAGCCCGCTCAGCGGCGGCCCGGACAGCACCCGTTCGCCGCGTGGGCCAAGCTGCAGCAGGGCGGCCGCCAGGAGGTCCTGGACCGCTACCGTCTGGAGTTTGATCGGCAGGCCCACGCGCTCCATGCGGCTGAGGTCGAGCATGTCGCCGATCATCCCACTGAGGCGTTGGCACTGCTGGTCGCAGGTCTCGAACATCCGCCGCAGGTCCGGCGTCAGATGCGCCTTGAGCTTCATCGCCAGCAGTTCGAGGTAGCCCATGATGGTGGTGGCAGGTGAACGCATGTCGTGCGCCACCATGTGCACCCAGCCATCACGCTGCTCTTCCAGGCAGCGCAGATCGATGAGGGCGTTGCGGGTCTCGTCGTAGAGCTGCTTCATGCGGCAGGCGTTGCGCACGCGCAGCCGCAGCTCGTCCGGTTCGATCGGCTTGGTAAGGAAGTCGTCGGCGCCGGCTTCGATGCCCTGCAGCCGGCTGACGCGGTCGGACAAGGCGGTGACCATCAGCACCGGGATGGAGCCGGTTTCCGGGTGCTGCTTCAGCCGCCGGCAGACCGCGAAGCCATCGAGCCCCGGCATCACCACGTCGAGCAGCACCGCCTGCGGCTGGGTCTGGATCGCCCGGTCGAGCGCCATCTGCCCACTGCTGGCGGTGATCACCGTGTAGCCGAAGGAGCGCAGGGTTTCGCTGAGCATCAGCAGGGCGATCTCCTGGTCGTCGACCACCAGGATGGTGCCCAGCGTTGCAGGCGGGGGAGGGGTCATGACGCGACTCCTGGGGATGGTACGGGAGTGGACACCTCGGCGAACGCTTCGGCCAGAGCACTATCGATCGCCTGCAACAAGACGGCGGTGTCGCCCGGATGGCCGAGTCGCCAGTGATCGTGCAGGCGGCTGGCGGCTGCCGCCACGCGCTCGAGACCCAGGTTGCCGGCGACCCCTTTGAGTGCATGCGCGAGGTCATCGGCACGCTGGCGTTCGCCGGCCTGCAGGGCGGCACGGATGCGCGCAACCACGTCGGCCTCCTGCTCGCGGAAGCGCTGCACGACCTGCTGGTACAAAGCGACGTTGCCGCCGGTGCGGCGGATGCCGCCATCGCGGTCCCAGACCTGGGCCTCGGCGGCGAGGCCGCGTCCATGCAGGTGTCGTTGCAAGGTGTTCAACAGGTGTTCGACATTGATCGGTTTCGCCACCACATCATCCATGCCGGCGGCGCGGAAGACCGCGGTGCTCTCGACCATCACGTCGGCGGTCAGGGCGATGATGGGCAACCGTTTCGTGCGCGGGTCGGCGCGCAGCAGACGGGTGGCTTCGACCCCGTCGGTGATCGGCATATGGATGTCCATCAGCACGGCGTCATAGGCTGTGCTCACCGCGGCCGCCACCGCGGCGGCACCATCACCTACGACATCGATGGTGAAGCCGGCGTCTTCCAGCAGCTCCCGGATGATGGTCTGGTTGATCAGGTGATCCTCCGCCACCAGCACGCGGAAGCCCTTGCCGAGAGCGCTGGCGGGGGTGACCGTGACCAGCGCGGCGCCCCTCGCCGTATCGTTTGCGAGCGCGGTCACCACCGCGTTGTACAACGAGGACGGATCGACCGGCTTGGTCAGGAAGCCATCGAGCCCGAGCAGGTCGTCGTCGCTCAGCGCCGCCCGGTTGGCGCCAGTGATGAGCACGACCTTGGGCGGGGTCACCTCGCCACGGTGCGCGCGCAACCGGCGGATGACCTCGAGGCCATCCAAGCCAGGCATCCGCCAGTCGACCAGCGCCAGACGGATGGGATCCGCCTGTGCCTGCTCAAAGCATGCGAGTCCTTCGTCGCCGCTCGCGGCGCAGCTCACCCGGCAACCGAACGCCTGGAGCAGCGAACGCAGCACCTCGCGCGACAGCTCCATGTCGTCGATGACCAGCACGTGCAGTCCGGCGAGGCCGATCGGCAGGGTGAAGCGTTTGGCCATATCGCCCTTGGCCGCGCGCATCCGCAGCAGGAACGAGAAGGTGGTGCCGCGGTCCAGCACGCTGGCCACTTCGAGCTGGCCGCCCATCAGCCCGACCAGTTCCTTGCAGATCGCCAGGCCAAGGCCGGTTCCGCCGTAACGCCGGGTGGTCGAGGCGTCGACCTGGGTGAATTTCTCGAACAGCCGCGCGAGGTCCGCCGCGGCGATGCCGATGCCGGTATCGCGCACGGTGAAGCGCAGGGTGGCGTCATCGCCGACCCGCCCCGCCAGCCTGACGTCGAGCACCACCGAACCCTGTTGGGTGAATTTCAGCGCATTGGCGACCAGGTTGATCAGCACTTGCTGCAGACGCAGGGCGTCGCCATGCAGCTCCACCGGCAGGGTCGGATCGACCGCGATGGTCAACTCCACGGACTGGTCGCCGACCTGCACCGCCAACTGGTTCGCCACCGTCTCGAGCAGGATGTCGAGCCGGAAGGGGATCTTCTCCATGACCATCATGCCGGCCTCGATCTTCGAGAGATCGAGGATGTCGTTGATCAGGCGCTGCAGGGTGGCGGCGGAACTTTCCATCTGGCGCACGTAGCCGGCGCTCTTGCCGGCCAGGTTGCAACCACGCAGGAGGTGCAGCAGGCCGACCACGGCATTGAGCGGAGTGCGGATCTCATGGCTCATATTCGACAGGAAGGCGGTTTTCGCGCGGTTCGCTTCGGCGTGCGCGGTCAATTCGTCGAGCAGCGGATGGGCCTGGCGCAGCATCAAGGCGATGCCGGCGCCACCCAGCAGTAGCGATACCACCACCGCGATGGCGCCCGCCCGCAGCACCGGCGCCTGCAGGTCGGCCACCGTCTCCCCCACCACCAGGGCCATGCGCAGGGTGGGCAGTGGTCGATACGCGCACCACGATTCCTGGCCGTGCAGGTCGACGGTGCGCATCTCCCCACGCCGTCCTGCCAGGGCGGCGATGAACGGCGCGGCGGCTGCGCTGGTGGG